>VGXH01000742.1 GCA_016873405.1 bacterium | reverse complement strand
CCCCGCGGAGACTGGGGCTGGACGACGGCGAGCTGGCGGCTCTCGCCTTCGCGTTGCCTTACTACGACGTCGGCCTCAGCCGAGTGCCGCCGCAACTGCTGGCGCGGGCCGGTCGCCTGGACGAGGAGGAGGAACGCCTGATCCAGGGCCATGTGGCGGCGGGGCTGGAGATCCTGGCGCCGCTGGCGGTCGATCCGCGCGTGCGTCGCCTGGTGCGCCACCATCACGAGAACTTCGACGGCACCGGCTACCCCGCCGGCCTGGCCGGAGAGGCGATTCCCGTCGGCGCGCGCCTGCTGCGGCTGGCCGATGCGCTGGCGGCGATGCTCAGCCGCCGGCCGTGGCGGGGCGCCTGGTCCCTGGACGAGGCGGTGGCCGAACTCCGCGACCACGCCGGCAGCCGCTATTGCCCCCGATTGGTTCCGGTCTTCCTGACCGAGGTCGAATGCCGCCGGGCGCGGATCACGGCGCTGCAGGCGGATGCCGTCGAAGCGATCGAACTGCGCCGCCCGGTGCTGGACCGGGCGGGGATGGTCTCGGTCAAGGACTGAGACCGGCCGCCGAAACAGGGCTCAGGCGCGGCCTGGACCTGCCGATGACCACGCGACACCAGCCGCCCTCGAGGAGGCCCGCCAGTGCGCAGGATCCTGATCGCCGACGACGAACACAACATCCGCCATATCCTCGACTTCAGCCTGCACGTCGAGGGCTTCGACGTGATCGCGGCCCGGGACGGCGAGGAGGCCTGCACGCTGGCCGTCAGCGAGGCGCCCGACGTGATCATCATGGACGTCATGATGCCGGGCTGCGGCGGCATCGAGGCCTGCCGTCGACTGAAGCTGGACGGACGCACGCGCCAGATCCCCGTGATCCTGCTGACGGCGCGCTCGAGCCGGGAGGACCGCGAAGCGGGCCTGGCCGCCGGCGCCTGCGAGTACATCACCAAGCCCTTCAGTCCGCAGAAGGTCATCGATCTCGTCCAGTCGATACTGGGCGTTGCCCACGAGTAGGGACCCCCACCGGCGACAGCACCCGGGACCGGCCGCCTGGCCGGTCCCGTCGCCGTTGCGGCGCGCCGGCGGCGAAGGAGGCGCCGGGACCCGCGAGCCTCGATGGACGACTCGGGCCGGGCGCGCTACCATGCCCCGTCCGGCCGCGACGGCGGCGGGGGAGGCGTGATGGCGACGGCGAGCGAGGCGGGCGCGGGGCCGCGGCCGCAGCAGAGGCTGGAGGTGGCCCTTCCCGTGCCGCTGCCGCAGGCGTTCACCTATCTGCACGTGCCCGGCGCGGGCGCCGGGAGCCGCGCGGCTTCGGTCGGTGACCTCGTCGAAGTCGTGTTCGGCCGCCGTCGCCGGCTGGTCGGCCTGGTGGTCGCGGCGGACGCGCCCGCACCGCCGGAAGCGAGCGCGGAACCGTCCGCGGGTGCCGACGGCGAGGGCCCGCCGCCCCGCCGCCTGCGGGACATCACGCGCGTGCTGCCGGCGGAGTACCGCCTGGACG
>VGXH01000741.1 GCA_016873405.1 bacterium | reverse complement strand
GGGGCCGATCGCGACCAACGACACCGAGGAAGGCCGCGCGCAGAACCGGCGCACGGAGTTGAACAAGCTCTAGGCCCGGCGTAGACGCTTCGCGGCTTCGCTGAAGGGGCGGCCCTCATGGGAGGGCCGCCTTCTCATGTTTGGTCGGTGGCGACTTGCGCCGGCGCAAGCGCGACCCGGCAGGGGAGAGCGGCCTACAGCCCCCGCGCCCACCGCCGCCGCCCCAGCTCCCTGAACCCCTCGCGCTGGTACAGGTTCTCGGCGCGGGCGTGGTCGGCCGTGACCTCGAGGTCCATCACCAGGCAGCCCAACGCGCGGGCCCGTTCGCACGCGGCGCGCACCAACGCGACGCCGACGCCGCGGCAGCGCCGGTCCGGCAGCACGTACAGTTCCTCCAGCCAGCACGCCGGGCCGCCGTGCTCCAGCGACCAGTGGCGCGCCACGTAGGCGACGCCGACCACTTCATGCCCGGCGCGCGCGACCAGCAGGAAGCCCAGCCGTTCGTCGTCCAGGATGCCGTCCACCGCGCGCGCGATGCCGGTCAGGTCCGCGGGCAGGTCGTGCTCGACCAGCTGCCGCGTCAGAAGGTCGATCAGCGTCCCGCGATCGGCCGCTTGCGCCACCTCGATGATCCAGTCCGCGTTCATCGCGCCTCCTCCGCTGCGCCTCAGCGCACCAGCGACCGCAGCACCGTCAGCGGCGCCGGCGGCTGGGCCAGCGCCGGCGCCAGCAGCCCGGTCACTTCCTCCGAGCGCAGGGGCACCGCGGGGTTCATTCGGGATCCCCTTCCAGTTCGACCACCGTCAGCTCCGCGCCCGCCGCCGCGCAGGCGGCTCGCATCACGGCCAGGTATGGCGCGATGTCGGGGGCGATCGCGGGTCGGGCCGTGTGGTACTCCACGCCCGTCACGCCCAGGTCGCGCAGGGTGTCCGCCACGCGCGCGGCCATCGCCGCCACTTCGCGCTCAGCCAGCAGGTGGTCGTACCAGGGGATCGGCGCCTCGGCCGGCAGCAGGCCGAGCTCGCCCGAGAGGATGTGCAGCGGCCGGCCGGCGGCGCGGCCGGCCGCCCACAGCGCGCGCAGGCGGTCGCTCAGGTAGCGCTCGACCGCCGGCAGCGGGTCCGCGTCGCGGCGCTTGGCCGCGCTGCAGTAGGAGCAGAGGATCCTCACCGCGCCACCGTTTCCTGGTCCAATTCGCCACGGTCCAGCCACACGCCGCGGCACTGCGGGCAGTCGTCGATCTCGATCCCCTGGCGGTCGGCCATCACCAGCTTGGTCGCCGCGCACGCGGGGCCGTTCATGGACGCTTTCTCCAGTCTTGGCCGCGCGGCGGCCGGTCCGGCCGGCACGCTCAATCAGCGCGGCCGGTCGCGCTCGAATCTAGCACGACCGGCCCGCCGTCGCCCGCTCGTCGGGACTCCTGTGTTCAGTTCGGCAGCACCGTCACCGTCTGCCACGGGAACGTGGTCACATCCACGACCAGCAGGCGGAACGACTGGCCGG
>VGXH01000740.1 GCA_016873405.1 bacterium | reverse complement strand
ACCAGATCGGGCTGGCCGCCGTGTGGGGGCTGGTGCTGGGCGTGATCCTGGGCTGGGCCGGCGGCGAGCGCCGCCGCTGACGAGTGCTCAGCGCGCGAGCAGGCGCAAGGCCGCGTCGGCGACCGCGGTCACCTCGGGCAGCGCGCGACCGGGGGCGAACACGGCCTCGTGGCGGCCGAACCGCGGCAGGTAGCGGAACGGCGGCGTGTCGAAGAAGATGCCCGTCGTCGGCGTGCCGTACGCGATGGCCAGGTTGCGCGCGCCCGTATCGTTCGCCACGCAGAGGGCGGCGTGCGCGCACCAGGACGCGAGGTCGGACTCCGGCGGCAGCACGGACACGCCGGGCGCGTCGGCCAACTGCGTCCGCAGCCGTTCGGCCACCGCCACCTCCCAATCGGCCACCCCGGCCAGCACCACCTGCTCCAGGTCCGGCCGCGCGGCGGCCAGCACCCGCACCAACTGCGCGAAGCGCTCGCTCGGCCAGCACTTGACCGGCGTCGAGGCGGTCACGAAATGCAGCACGTACGGCGCCGCCTGCGGCCGCGTCGGCGCGGCCAACCCGAAGTCGGGCGGCCAGGCCACCGGCAGGCCCACCGCCTGCAACAGGTCCAGGAACGTCTCCGCCTCGTACTTGAAGCCGCTGCGCGGGACGACCACGTCGTACAGCCGTCCGTCGAGCCGGCTGCCGGCCAGCCCGACGGCCAGGCGCGGCCGGTTCAGCAGCACCAGCCAGCGCGAGCGCGCCGTGCCCGTCAGGTCGAACAGCAGGTCGTGCGCGCCCAGTTCGCGGTAGTTGCGCAGCGCCTGGCGCCAGGGCAGGCCGCGCTCGACGACGTGCACGGCGTCCACCAGGTCCAGCGGCGCCCCGCGCCGGTAGTTGCTGGCCAGCCCGAGCACGATGCGCGCGGCCGGGAAATGGCGGCGCGCCTCGCGCAGGAACGGGCGCGTCAGCACCAGGTCGCCGAGGGCGGCGTGCTTGATCACGGCAAGGCTGCGCACGGTGTGCGGGTCGACGGCCGCCAACCGGGCGGCGGCGTGCCGGCCCACGCGCAGGAAGAGGTCGTTCCAGAGGGTGAGGCCGCGCGTCGCCGCCACGACGCGCCTCAGTCCGCGGGCGGCGCCTGCAGCAGCGCCACGATCGCTTCGAGTCCCTCGCGGTTTCCCCGGCGGGTCCGAGTCCACGTCGAGTACGGCCACGACGGCGCCACCGGCATCGCGCACCGGCACGACGATCTCGCTGCGCGAGCGCGCGTCGCAGGCGACATGGCCGGCAAAGGCATGCACGTCCGGCACGAGCACGGTTTCACCCCGCGCGACCGCCGCCCAGCAGACGCCTTCCGGACCCGGCAGCACGCCGCAGGCCAGCGGGCCCTGGTACGGGCCCACCACCAGCCTGCCGTCCAGGAGCCGGTAGAAGCCCGTCCAGAAGAAATGCGGCTGCTTGTGGTGGAGCACGGCGACGGCGGTGGCCATGCGCGCGACCGGGTCGGCGGTCCTGAGGAAG
>VGXH01000739.1 GCA_016873405.1 bacterium | reverse complement strand
CGCCCTGCACGGCATGTTCGCCAGCCAGCGCTACCCGAGCCTGTCGGGCACCTACGTCGCGCGCGACTTCGTCGAACTGCCGTCCCAGATCAACGAGCACTGGGCCCTGCACCCGGAGATCTTCGGCAACTTCGCGCGCCACCACGCCTCGGGCGAGCCGATGCCGGCCGACCTGGCCGAGCGCATCCGCACCTCGACGACCTTCAACCAGGGCTACGCGCTGACCGAGCTGCTGGCCGCCGCCCGCCTGGACCTGGCCTGGCATGGGCTGCCGGCCACGGCGTCCGCGGCGGCGCTGGACGTGAACGCGTTCGAGACGGAGTCGCTCACCCGCGCGGGCCTGGAGCTGACCACGGTGCCCCCGCGCTATCGCTCGAGCTACTTCCGCCACGTCTTCGGCGGCGAGTACGCGGCCGGCTACTACGCCTATCTCTGGGCCGAGATGCTGGACAACGACGCCTACGCCTGGTTCACCGAGAACGGCGGCCTGACGCGCGCGAACGGCGACCGCTTCCGCGCGCTGATCCTCTCGCGCGGCAACACGGCCGACTACGGGCAGATGTTCCGCGAGTTCCGCGGCCGGGACCCGGCGATCGAGCCGATGCTGGCCCACCGCGGGATCGGGCCCCGCTGACGGGGCCGCGGGCGCGAACCGACGCTGAAGGGACGGCGGCGCCGTCCCTTCAGCCCGCCAGGGCGGCAGCCAGCGCCGAGAGGAAGCCGTCGATATCCGCGGCCTCGAGGCAGTATGGCGGATCGAGGCGCAACGTCGGCGTCCCCGGCCGCAGCCCCGTCAGGTAACCCGCCTCGAGCAGGAGCCCATGGACTCGCGCTGCCGCCGCGGCGCCTGCCGCGACGTCCATGGCGATCATGCTGCCGCGCGCGCGGACCGCGGCCAAGGCGCCGCTCCGCGCGTGACGACCCAGGCCATCGACCAGCCGGGTCGCGTTGGCCGCCGCGCGCGCCAGCAGATCCTCTCGTTGCATCGTCTCCAGCACCGCAAGGACGACCGCCGCGCCGAGCGGGTCGTTCTGGTGCGACTGGGCATAGGCCGGCGGCGCGGCCAGGCGCCTGGCCGGGCGCGGCCCGATCGCCGCCATCGCGACGGGGTAACCGCCACCCAGCCCCTTGCCCAGCGCCGCGAAGTCCGGCCGCAGGCCCGCGTGTTCGAAGCCGAACCACGGCCCGGTCCGCCCGAGGCCCGTGGTCACCTCGTTGGCAACGACGAACCCGTCCTCTGACTGCACCCGCCGGGCGATCGCGGCCACGAGCTTGTCCGGCGCGAAGCGCACCAGGCCCGACGAGCTGCCGGGCTCGAAAACGAAGGCGCCGATCGTGGCGAACGGAATCGCGGCGAAACGCGGGCAGGATTCGTCGCAGCGATGGTCGTCGGGACAGCCGGCGCAGGGAAACCAGTCAAAGACCGTCCAGCGTTCCGGGTCGCGACCATGCGCCAGTCCGAACGCGCCGTAGTACGAGTCCGCCATGGTCAGCATCAGCGGTCG
>VGXH01000738.1 GCA_016873405.1 bacterium | reverse complement strand
AGAACGGCGCGCGATACACGTCGCCGAAATGCCCCCAGTAGAGGACGACGGCCAGGACGGCGCCCGCGACGGCCGCAGCGAAGGCGCGAGACACCTGGCGCCGCGTGTCACGCTCGCCCAGCACCCACGCCGCCGCAACCAGGGCTGCGAACGTCGCCGCCAGCAGGACGACGATGCTGACGTGCGAGATGAAGGCCAGGGCTGCGAGCAACGCGAGACCGGCGAACGCCCACAGCCCCCGCGGGACGAAGGTCCACGTCGTGGCCGCGGCCAGGACGGCCAGGGACGCCGACTGCCCGAACGCGTTCGTCATGTTCGCGTTGCCGATGACCGCGAAGGGCAGCGGCACGAGATGGAACAGGGCGACCGCCGCCACGCCCGCGCTCCGGGCGTCCCACACCTTCGCCAGCATCGCGTAGAGCAGCAGGCCCGCGCCGGCCTCGGCGCCGTACACGATGATCCGCAGCAACTGGACGTGATCGTTGGTCAGCGCGGACCACGGCAGCGCGAACACGTAGAGGCCAATCGCGTACGGGAACGGCGTCGCGCTCGTCGACAGCTGGGTGAAGTAGTACTGGCCGTCCAGCACGCGCGCGAACCGGTGCGCGTGGAAGAGCGCGTCGACGATCGGCTTGTCCTGGTGGAGGATGAACGCCAGCTTGACCACGCACGCCGCGGCGGACACGGCGATGGCCGCCCGCGCGAAGGACGACAGCGTGCGCCAGCCCGTGAGATCGAGGACCCAGATCGGCGCGAACCACACGCAGAGTGCCAGTGCCGACAACAGCAGGAGCGGCGGCGCGCCCGGCACGTACGGCCCGGTCCCGAGTGTCGCGGCGGCCGCCAGCAGCGCGCCACTGCCGGCGCCCAGCGCTGCGGCGGGCACGATCGCGAGGCCGGATGCGCCCATCGCCGCGCCCAGCAGCGCCGCCGCCAGCGTGGTCCGCCCGAGGGCAGCCAGCGGCGGCCGCGCACGGGCATGGTCGCGCGGCGCGCACACGATGCGATCGAAGGCCAGGCCCAGGCTGCGCGTGTCCTTGGGGCCCGGCCGGAATGTCGGTGCTACCTGGATGCGGACGTCGAAGGCGCTGCCCGCCGACGCCGGCAGGGTGAACGACAGCGTTGCCTCGGCCGTGGCCACCGACGCGGTGGTGAGGACGTCGTCGCCCGCCGTCACCGTGACCTGCGCCGGGCCTGCCGCCGGTGGCCGCCAGTTGATCACCTCCGCCTCGCACGACCAGGCCGCCCGGCGGTCGGCGCCCGGCAACGTCAGGCGCACGTGATCGCCGCTCCACGCGAAGGTGCGCGGCTCGACGCGCTCGGCGGGATACAGTCCCGAGACGATGGCCGGATGACGGTCTGCCATCTCGAGGCGGATGCCCGGGTCGTACAGGACGAAGCCCGTCATCGTCACGGCGGCCACGCCGGCTGCCATCAGGGCTGCGGCTGCCGTGGCTCTAGCACGCACGGATAACGACGGAACCCGGTTCATGCGGCCGTGGGGG
>VGXH01000737.1 GCA_016873405.1 bacterium | reverse complement strand
GGACGCCGGCGGCGCCGCCAGCACCCTTCACGGCATCGAAGTCCTGTCGGCCGGCGTCGTCATCGAGGGGCTGAGCATCCACGGCGCCCTGGGCATGACGGCAGGCTATCTGGAATACCGGACCGCGATCGTGCTGCGGGCGGACGGCTGCGAGGTCTCCCACAACCGGCTCGGCTGGGACGACGACCACAGGAACTCCCTCGGCCTCTGGCTTGACGATGCCGACTTCGTGGCGGTCCGGGATAACGAGATCCTCGGCGTCCTGCACTGCATCCAGATGAACGACAGCCGCGCGTGCGACGTCACCGGCAACGACGTCCACGGCGCCGTCAACACGACCTACTCGGGCGGCCTTTACATCATGGGCGACCACGCGGCGCCGGACCCGGAGGCCTCAGCCGGCGACAACGTCTTCATGGGCAACCGTTTCCATGGCAACTTCTGCGGCATCTACCTGCTGTCGATCGTCTGCCGGAACATCTTCGAGCTGAACGAATTCAGCGACAACTACATCGGCGTTCTCGTGGCAGGCGGCTCCAGCCACAACCTCTTCACCAGGAACACCGTCCGCAACAACGCGAACCGCGGCTTCCAGATCCGTGGCGCCGGCTACAACCTGATCACGGCCAACCTCATCGACGACAACCACAACGGCATCTGGTTCGGCTTCATGTCGCCGTCCGATAACGGCGGCGTGGACAACCACGTCACCCATAACACCATCGTCAACAACGCCTACGCCGGCATCCGCATCTCGCCGCGCTCCACCGGCAATCGGATGTTCATGAACCACTTCGCGGACAACGCGTCCAACGTGATCTCCGAGGGCACCGAATGGTGCACGGCCGCGCCGCTCTCGTACTTCTATGGCGCGAACCACCGCAACCAGTTGGGCAACTACTACGACACGTACACCGGCGCCGACACCGACGGGGACGGCATCGGGGACACCGACCTGCCGTTCATCGACGGCGACCCGGACCACGGCCCCGTGGAGTACTTCCCGCTCGTGGCCCCGCCCGGCAAGTTCATGATCCAGGCCTGGTACGCCCACGGGGACGCGCCCTTGACGATGCACCGGCGGAACGAGAGCACCGTGCCCGGCCAGATCGAGGTGGCGGCCGGATCCGCGCTCATCTGGACTTCGGACGAGCCGGCCCGCGGCTCGATCACGTTCCCCGCCGGCCCTTGGACCGGCCTGGTCAACTTCATCGCCCCCCCCTGGTCCGACAGCTTCCTGGTGGAGGTGGGCTGGTCGAGCAACGGCACGGACTTCACGGCCAGCGGCGCCGAGGCCCTCGTCGGCGACAACTGGAGCGAACCCTTCACCACCAGCACGGCGATGGTCGCGGTGCCGGGGGGCCGGTACCTGGCTTTGCGCCTGACCAACCTCGCCGCCTCGGCCTGCACCCTGCGCACGGGCGGCGCCAACATGTTCCTCTCCAGCCCCGGGCTGGGCGACCCCCTCTGGCCCAGCGGCTGGATGGGCGACGTGCCGGCGCCGGCCGT
>VGXH01000736.1 GCA_016873405.1 bacterium | reverse complement strand
GCCTCGCTCACCGGCCTGCCGATCGCGCGCCCGCTGTTCTTCGCCGACCCGACCGACCCCGCGCTGCGCGACGTCGACGACGCCTTCCTGCTGGGGGACGACCTGCTGGTCGTCGCCGACGTGAAGCCCGGCCCGCGAGCGGCGCCGGCGCCGCTGCCGCCGCTGCCGCGCGGCCGGTGGCGCGAGATCTCGCTCGTGCCCGGCGATCAGGCCGACCCCGACCTGCCGCGCCTGTTCCTGCGCGAGGGCGCCGCGCTGCCGCTGGGGCCGCTGGCGCAGTGGTCGGACGAGCGGCCGCTCGACGAGATCGAGCTGCTGGTCAATCCCGACGCCGCGGGTCGCGCGGTGGGCACGCTGTACGAGGACGCAGGGGACGGGCTCGGCTACCAGACGGGCGGGTATCGCCTGACGCGGTTCTCGTTCGACGGCGGCAAGGCCGCCTCGAGTGTCGTCGAGGGGGACTGGGCGGCGGGCGCGTGGCGGGTGACGCCGCGCCTGATCGCGGGCAACTAGTGTCCTGAGTCGGAAATACGCGGTCCTTTCGGCGAGGCATCCCGGCGCTCGGCAAGGCGCGACGACGAGAGCGTAGCCCACCTACGCCGAGGAGGAGCAACGCGGCCGAGCGTCGGGAGGGCCGCCGAAAGGACCGCGTATTTCCGACTCAGGACACTAGGAGAGGTGGGCGGCGAAGGCACCGGCGTCGGCGCCACCGGCTTCAGGGCGCCCAGTCCCTCGCCTCGTCTTCCAGTCGCCGTCGAATCTCCGGCCAGGCGACCTTCGCCAGCATCCGCGGCATCGGCTCGGTCTCTGCGTCGTCGAAATAGACGAGGCTGCGGAGCAGGTGCATGGCGTTGAATTCCGTACTCCGGTAACGCTGCTCGACGATATTCATCAGGTCGCCGAAGCTCGCGCCCGCTTCGAGGTACGCGTAAAGGTCGATGAAGTCCTTGCGGCTGCCCCGTCCGGCGACGGCGATGACCTTCATGGCGGCGATGTCGCGCACGTCCGCCAGGCGGAGTCCCCGGTACGGCGTGGTCTCGTACAGGAACGGCACCTCTGACCGGAGGAAGGTCAGGCGCAAGCCGTCGAGACGGCAATGCAGCGTGCCGGGCGCCATGGCCGCCACTTCGAGTCCTCCGAGATCAGCCAGCGATTCCCGCAGCGGCGTCAGCTCGAAATCGTCGTGGCGGAAGAAGTCCAGGTCGATCGAGACCCGGTGGCCCAGCTGGAGCGCCAGCGCCGTGCCGCCCGCCAGGATCCACTCCTCCAGCACACCCGCGCGGTCGAGCCGCCTGACTACGGTCCACGCCTCGGCGGGAAGGACCTTGGGGTTCATGATTCCTCCTGCTCCGCGGAAAGGACGACTTCCCAGAATCGGCGCACCCGCGGGTCCAGGCCGCGATGGCGCGCCGCGATGGCGACGGCCTCGTCCCCGAAGAACCGTCTGGCCCAGCGATTCTGCTGGATGTCGCCGAACGCCAGCACGCGCCGCAACACCCACTGGGGGTGTTCCCC
>VGXH01000735.1 GCA_016873405.1 bacterium | reverse complement strand
GCAGGGAGTGGCCGCCTTCCTGGCGCAGCCGTACGACCTGGTCATCACCGACATCATCATGCCGGAGAAGGACGGCATCGAGGCGATCATGGACCTGCGTCGCGGGCGGCCCGGTTTGAGGCTCATCGCCATCTCCGGGGGCGGCCGCGCCGAGCCCGAGAGCTACCTGCACTCGGCGCAGCTGCTGGGCGCCGATCGGACGTTGCGCAAGCCGTTCAGCAACGAGGCGATCGTCGCGGCGGTGGCCGAACTGCTGCGGGGCTGAAGCTCGGGACGACAGCCGGGTCAGGGCTCCAGCAGCCGCGGGCGGCGGAACCAGTCCAGCGCCGCCGGATCGGCCAGCGCCTCGAGGTTGTCCACCGGCCGGCCGGCCAGCGCCAAGGCCACGGCCTTCTCCACGATCTTGCCGCTGAGCGTGCGCGGGATGGCGGGCGCCTGCACGATCCAGGTCGGCACGTGACGCGGGGATTCCTCCCGGCGCAGGTCGGCCTTGAGCCGCGCCGCCAGTTCCGGCGTCAGCGTCAGGCCCTCGCGCAGCACGACGAACAGCGCGATGGCCTGATCCCCGTCCCGTTCCACGCCCACCGCGACGCATTCGGCGACCTCGGGCGCGCGTTCGACGACGCGGTAGATCTCCGCGGTGCCGATGCGCACGCCGCCGGGGTTGAGCACGGTGTCGGAGCGGCCGTGGATGACCATTCCGCCGGAGGCGGTCAGCTCCGCGTAGTCGCCGTGGCACCAGACGCCGGGAAACCGCGCGAAGTAGGCCTGGTGGTAGCGCCTGCCGTCGGCGTCGTCCCAGAAGCCGGTGGGCATCGACGGGAACGGGCGCGTGCAGACGAGCTCGCCGCGCCCGTCCGGCAGCGGGCGGCCGGACTCGTCCCAGACGTCGACGGCCATCCCCAGTCCGCGCGTCTGCAGCTCGCCTCGCCGCACCGGCAGCACCGGGCTGCCGAGCGCTAAGCAGGAGATGATGTCGGTGCCGCCGGAGATCGAGCTGAGCTGGAGCCCGGCGCCGACGGACTCGTAGACCCAATCGAAGGTCTCCGGCATGAGCGGCGAGCCGGTGGACAGCACCGCCCGCAGCGCCGGCAGCGCGTGCGTGTCCCGCGGGCGCAGGCCGAGCTTCGCGCAGGCGGCCAGCCACTTGGCGCTGGTGCCCAGCACGGTGAAGCGCTCGTCACGCGCGTAGTCCCAGATCCCCGACGGCGGCTGCAGCGGGTGGCCGTCGTAGAGCATGACGGCGGCGCCGGCGGCCAGGCTCGACACGAGCCAGTTCCACATCATCCAGCCGCAGGTGGTGAAGTAGAAGCAGCGGTCGCCCGGACCCAGGTCGCAGTGCAGCCGGTGCTCCTTCACGTGCTGCAGCAACGTGCCGCCCGCCGAGTGCACCATGCACTTGGGCAGGCCCGTCGTGCCGGAGGAATACATGATGAACAACGGGTGGTCGAACGGAAGACGCGCCCAGGCCGGGAGGGAGCCCAGGTGAGGGCGCAGCCACTGGTTCCAGGCGAACA
>VGXH01000734.1 GCA_016873405.1 bacterium | reverse complement strand
GGGAACGGGCGCCGCCGCTTCCGCGAGGCCCGCACCACCGAGGATGTCTACTACGCCCTGTTGTCGGTGCAGCGCACGTTGCGCGACGGCCACGGGCGCTTTCGGCGCCACGAGCTGCCGGTGGTGTTCGGCCCGGCGGTGTCGCTCGATTTCGAGGTCGCCGTCAGGTACGCCAATGCCGCCGGCGGCCCACATGAATACGTCGTGGTCCGCTCGGGCGAGCCGGTGCTGCCGGTCGGCGCCGTGATCACCGGCGCCGACGGCCTGCCCATCGCCGATTTCGAGGCGCGCCTCATTGAATGGTACGACCGCCACACGCCCGAGGGCTTCCGCGACTTCGTTGCCCGCAATCTCTCGCTGCGCAAACCGCCGTCGCTGCCGAGCCCGCGCCCGGGCGATGCGGCCACGCTCGAGTGGCGCGACGACAACGGTCTGGAGCACGCGGTCACGCTGACCTGGCGCGCGGTCACCGACCCCGCCGCCAACGACCCCGACCGCAACGGCTCCTCCCTGTCCGCGACGACGCCGCCCGGGCGGCGCGATCCTTCGCGCTTCGCCGAGCAGTACCGCGACTTCCCGCTGGAACTCCCGGGCCTCCTCTTCGACCTCCACGGCACCCCGCGCGCCGACACGAAGATCCTGCGCTACCTCTCCTTCAACTACGAGCAGGAGTCGGACTTCGCGCCCGAGATCGCCGCCATCGCGCGGCACCTGCGACAAACGGGCGCGCGGCGCGTGCTGGTCGACGTGCGCGAGAACGCGGGCGGCGCCTTCGACCCCGCGCTGATCGGCGTCTTCACGGACCGGCCGTTCCTGATCATGAACAAGAGCCTGTACTACGGCGCGCGCCTGAAGGCGCACCCCGAGGCCATGGGGCGGGACGAGCGCTTGGAGCTGTGGACACAGGAGGAGACGCGGCTGCTGCGGGAGGACCTGGCCGCGCGCCCGTGGGCAAGTTGGTCGCGCGAGATCCCCTTCTTCTGCCTGACCGCCGCCTGCGCGCCGGAAGAAGCTTTGCGCCAGTACGACGGCTCGCCCGGCTACGAGACGGTTGTCCTCTGCGGGCCGGCCACGTTCAGCTCGGGCGACATGCTGGTCACGCTGCTGAAGGACAACGGCATCGCGAGGCTGGCCGGCCTGCCGCCCGGCGCCGGCGACGCGCCCTACCGCTGGACGCTCGACTACCCGCTGGCCGACGGCACGAAGGTCACGCTGCGCCTGACCAACGCCGTCAGCTACCGGCCCCACACCGGCGGCCTGACCGTAGAGGGCAACCCGCCCGCGCTCGATTTCCCCGTCTACCCCACGCGCGCCAACGCGGCAGCGTACCTGGACTCGGTACTGGCGGCGGTAGGGTGGAAGTAGCTTCCGGTTGCGCTCAGTAGCGCCGGCTGAACGCGCGCTCGATGTACTCCCTGATCGACTCGCCCGGCCCGTGCCGACTCAAGTCGCCCGGTTCAGCCTGCGCCAGCACCAGCTTTCGCAGTTCGGCCATCTCCGCCGACCGGTCGCCTGCCT
>VGXH01000733.1 GCA_016873405.1 bacterium | reverse complement strand
CCTGGGACGGGCGCGCGGACGACCGGACCGACGTGCCCGGCGGGACCTACCTGGCCACGCTGCGGACGGTCGCCGGCGACAGCCGGCGCAAGCTGGTGCTGGTGCGCTGAGGCCGGCGCCGCCTACTGTCCGGCCAGCAGCTTGCGCGCGATGACCAGCCGCTGGATCTCGCTGGTGCCTTCGTAGATGCGGGTGACGCGGACGTCGCGGTAGTAGCGCTCCACGTCGTACTCCTTGCAGTAGCCGTAGCCGCCGTGGATCTGCACGGCGGCATCGGCGGCGCGTCCGGCCGCCTCGCTGGCCATCAGCTTGGCCATCGCCGCTTCGCGGGTGTGCGGACGACCCAGATCCTTCAGCCAGGCGGCGTGCCAGCTGAGCAGGCGCGCAGCCGCCAGTTCGGTCCCCATGTCGGCGAGCTTGTGCGCGATCACCGGCTGCGAGGCGAGCGACTGCCCGAACTGCTCGCGCACCTTCGCGTAGGCGATGGCGGCGTCGAGGCAGGCCTGGCCGATGCCCAGGGCCTGGAAGGCGATGCCGATGCGCCCGCCGTCCAGCGCCGTGAGGGCCACGCGCAGGCCGGCGCCCTCCTCGCCCAGCCGGTGCGAGGCGGGCACGCGCGCCTCGTCCAGGGCGATGACCGCCGTGTCCGAGGCCCGCAGGCCCATCTTGTCCTCCTTCTTGGCGACCGACAGCCCGGGCGTGTCGCGCTCGACCAGGAAGGCGTGCGTGCCCTTGCCCCCGTGCGTGCCGGGCTCGCGGGCCACGATGACGTAGAAGGCGGCGCGGGCGCCGTTGGTCACGAACGACTTGGCGCCGCTGAGCACGTAGTGGTCGCCGTCGCGGCGCGCGGTGGCCTGCAGCGCGGAGGCGTCCGAGCCGGCGCCGGCCTCGGTGACGCAGAAGGCGGCGATCTCGCCGGCGGCCATGCGGGGCAGGAAACGCTCCTTGACCTCGTCGGTGCCGAACAGGGCCACCGGGTACGAGCCGACGCTGTTGTGGACGGTGAGCATCACGCTGACGCCGGCGCTGACCTTGGACAACTCCTCCACCACCAGGCCGTAGGTCAGCGTGTCGACGCCCAGGCCGCCGTACTGCTCGGGAAAGGTCAGCCCGAAGAAGCCGCCCTCGCGCAGGGCGGCGACCAGCGCGTCGGGCATGTCGCCCACGGCGTCCATCTCGTGGGCGATGGGCGCGATGTGCTGGCGCGTGAAGTCCCGCACCATGTCGCGGAACATCTTCTGGTTTTCGTTCAGCTCGAAGTCCATCGCCCGTACCCCGTCCTTCGCTGCGTCGGCGGGCCCGCTGCCCGCCGGCTTCGTTCCCTGCCGGCGCCCCGCGCGCGCGCCCGGACCCCTACCAGGGCGTCGCCCAGCGCGTGCCCAGGCCCGGCCCCAGCAGGATGGCGTTGACCAGGAGCCGCTCGGCGTCGCGCTGCCAGCGGCGCCAGGCCGGCGGCGCCGCGAAGAGGATGACCTGCCCGCGGCCCACGTCCTCGCGCACGGCATAGGCGGTGCGGGCCA
>VGXH01000732.1 GCA_016873405.1 bacterium | reverse complement strand
CCCCCCGCCACCCCGTCGCCGCCCCACAGGAGCCGAAGCCATGCCCCCGAAGACCCTCTGGTACGTCATCCACGAGAACCTGGCCGCCTCGCGCGGCAACCGCACCCTCCTGGAAACGGCGCGCGGGCTGCCCGGGGTGACCATCGTCGATCTCTACGCGAGCTACCCCGACTTCAACATCAAGGTCGAGCGCGAGCAGGAACTGCTGCGCGCCCACGACCTGGTCGTGTTCCAGCATCCGTTCTACTGGTACTCGTCGCCGGCGCTGTTCAAGCAGTGGCAGGACAAGGTGCTCAGCTACGGCTTCGCCTACCCGCCGAAGGAGGGCACCGCGCTGCACGGCAAGGGATGGCTGTCGGTGATCACGACGGGCGGGCCCGACTGGTCGTACCGCTCGGGGGGCTACAACAACTTCACGATGTCCGAGCTGCTGCGGCCGCTGCAGCAGACGGCCTACCTGTGCGGGATGACCTGGCTGCCGCCGCTCATCGTGCACGGCGTGCTGGACGGCGACTACGGCCCCATCAAGGCCACCACCGACCAGCAGCTCGCGGACCTCGCCGCCCGCCTGCGCGAGTTCGTGCTCGGCGTGGACCTGGCGACCGCGCACAGCCTCGCGCCGGTGGGCACGCAGCACGAGTTCAGGGCGCGCGGCATCGCGGGCTAGAATCGCGCCGTCACCGCACGCGCACGATCTTCCCGCTCGCCACCCCGCGCCCCGTCTCCACGCGCAGCCAGTACACGCCGGCGCTCGCGGCGCGGCCCTGCTGGTCGCGTCCGTCCCAGGTCAGGTCGTGGCTGCCGGCGGCCAGGCGCCCGCCGGGCAGGCGCGCCACCAGGCGCCCGCGCAGGTCGTACACGGCGGCCTCCACGTTGTCGTCGGTCGGCAGCTCGAGCCGGAACGCCGCGCGACCGGACGTGGGATTCGCCGAGGTGTGCGCCAGCCGCATCACCTGCAGCGCCGGCCGCGGGTCGACCGCCGACGCGCCGCCCAGATTCCAGCGCGCCAGGCTGTGCGCGGCGTACGGGCCGGCCGTCGTGAAGAACCCGCCGACGAACAGGCCTCCGTTGTGCGCGGCCAGCGTCTCGCCCGGGAACCCGTTGCCGCCGGGACCCTGGCCAAGGCCGCTGCCGGCGGGCGACCACGCGGAACCGTCCCACGCCGCCAGGCGCGCCGCCGGCTGCCCGCCGGCGCTGTTGAAGTTGCCCGTCGCGAACAGCTTGCCGCCCGCCGAGACCATCGCGTTGGCGGCGTACTCGAGCCCGCTGCCCAGCGGCGACCAGGCGCTGCCCGTCCAGCGCGCGACGTACCCGGGCAGCGGCGTGGCGCCGCTGGCCGTGAAGCCGCCCGAGGCGTACAGCTCGCCGCCGTGCACGGCCAGCGCGGAAACGCGGCCGTTCAGCCCGTTGCCGAGCGGGCTCCAGGCGGTGCCGTTCCATGTCGCGATGTTGGTCGCCGCCACGCCGCCGACCGCTGAGAACAGGCCGGCGCAGACGAGCTTCCCGTCCCACACCGCCCCC
>VGXH01000731.1 GCA_016873405.1 bacterium | reverse complement strand
CGCCACGTGCACCACGCAGCGCTTGTGGGCCATGAAGCTCACCTTCAGGCCCGGCACCAGCAGGGTGAAGGGGATGGTCTGCAGATCCTGGGCGCTCAGCGGGCTGCGCTCCAGCGCCAGTTCCCAAGTGCGGGCGGTCGCCTCGCGCAGCTTCTCGTCCTGGATCCAGTCGAGCTCGGGCCACAGGTCACGGACGGCCTGGTTCACGGGACACGCTCCGGGGTTCGGGTCACGGGTGAGGGGCCGGCCGGCCCGGCGCCAATGTCGGTGCGCGGCCCGCCCCCGGCAAGCCGCAGCCGCGATCGGGCAGCCTGCAGCGCGCCGGGCCCGGTCCGCCCGCGCAGAATGCCCGGCCGCGGCCGGACCGGACCCCGGGTCGGCGATCGTCGACTTCCAGGATGATGTTTCGTACCGCGTTTGCTGACGGTCGGTTTCGGCCGATCGCGGCGCGGCGCGGTCGCCCGCGACTCCATGGCACCGACTATGCAGTCCCTTCCGCGTCGCCGGGCCCCGTCGCCCGGACAACGAGACCAGGGATCACGGAACAGGACCGCCTCTGACGGCGGAGCCAGGAGAGCACCCCGATGAAGCGCACCACGAAGATCAACGTTGCCCTGGCCCTGGTCCTGCTGACGACCGCCGCAGTGGCGACGTCCGCCTCGGCCCAGACCACGACGATCAATGTCTCCTACACCTGGACCGCGCCGACCACCGGCTCGCCTGTCCACCACTACGTCGTCGAGGCGAAGTTCGGCGCCGCCAACTTCACGCAGGTCGGCACCACCACGACCAACAGCTACACGCTGGCTGCGACCGTCGGCGTCGCGCACCAGATCCGCGTGGCGGGCGTCGATGCGCAGGACCGCCAGGGCCCCTATTCGACGGCCAGCGACTCGTACACGCCGGACGCCGGCGCGCCCAGCGCACCCGGCAAGCCGGTCCGCTTCTAACGCCGGCCGGCAGACGCAGCGAGCCGCCGATCCTCGACGCGGGATCGGCGGCTCCTCTCGTTTGAGTGTGCGGACTCAGGGCAGGCGCCAGCCCAGCCGCAGCGCCGCGGAATCCCAGTCGTAGGAAAGCTCCTCGCCGGCACCGAAGAAGCCGAACGAGCGGAAGCGGTTCACGTGGTAGATCACGCTCAGTTCGGTGTCGCCGAAGCGCAGGCCCGCCCGCGCCGACAGGCCCCAGCCGCCCGTGCCGGCGTCGATCAGCGTGACATGGTCCTTGCCCGGGCCCTTCAGATAGCTGCGGACATGCGCGGGGGCGACGGCCACGAACCACTGCGTCCCCGCGCGCGGCGGCGAGTACATCGCCTCCACTCCGTAGCGCAGCGACGACGGCGCCAGACTCAGTTCGCCGGTAGCGCCCAGCCCGGTCGCGTCTCCGTAGCCCAGGAAGTGCCCGGTCGGCGCCAGGAACCACGAGCGAGCCAGCGCGAACCGCCACTCCAGCCCGATCTCGAAGCCCGGACGCGCGCCGACGCCGGTCGGGGTGGCGTCCAGTCCGTCGCTCAGGTCGCCCA
>VGXH01000730.1 GCA_016873405.1 bacterium | reverse complement strand
CGGCCTGCCTGGTCAAGTAGGGCGGCGCCCGCCGCGGACGACGCGACCGCCGGATCCGTGGGGATCCGGCGGCCGTTTTCTCCGACGCCTCTCGACCTACCGCGCCGCCATCGCATCGACCAGCGCCCGCAGCCGCCGGACATCGTCCCAGGTGTCGCGCTTCCAGCCCGGGTTGCGCAGCAGCGCGGCCGGATGGAAGGTGACCATCACGGGGATGCCCGCGTAGAAGTGCACCGCCTGCCGCAGCCGGCCCAGCGAGGCGTCGGTGCCGAGCAGCGTCTGCCCGGCGATCCGCCCGAGGCAGCAGATCGCGCGCGGCCTCAGGATCGCCAACTGGCGCCGCAGGTGCGGCTCGCACTGCGCCACCTCGGCCGGCAGCGGGTCGCGGTTGTTCGGCGGCCGGCACTTGAGGATGTTGCAGATGTAGACGTCCTCGCGCGCGTAGCCGATGGCCCCGAGGATCTTCGTCAGCAGCTGCCCGCTGCGCCCGACGAACGGCTCGCCCTGCAGGTCCTCGTCCTGCCCGGGCGCCTCGCCGATGAAGACCAGATCGGCGTCGGGGTTGCCGACGCCGAACACGGTGTGCGTGCGCGCGCGGTGCAGGTCGCACTTCGCGCAGGGCAGGACCTCGGCGCAAAGGGTCGTCAGCGCGGCCGCCTTGTCGCCCCCGTGCGCGGCCAGCAGCGGGTCCTCGGGCAGCGTGCCGCCGGGGGGCACGCCCTCGCGCTCGATCAGGGCCATCGTCTCGGCCACGAACGCGGCGCAGGCGGCGGCGAAGGCAGGGTCGGGCGCGGTCGCGGGCGCGGCGGGCGACGGCGCGGTCGCCCGGGCCGCGGTCGAGGCGGTGGTGACGGCCGACCCCGGCGCCATCGCCGCCGCCGGTTCGGGCGCCGCGGAGCCGTCGTCCAGGAACCAGTCCGGCGCGCGGTGCTCGTTCTGGCGGATCCAGGCCAAGAGGTCGGCGGTGATCGTCGCGCGCGTGTCGCGCGGGGCGCTCATGCGCCCGCCGCGGCGGCCGCGGCGGCCAGCCGGGCCAGCAGTTCGGGCGCCAGCGCGTCCTTGCGGCAGCGGCCGCTGCGCCACAGCTCGCCGCCCGGGCCCAACAGCACCACCTCGTGCACGACATCGCCGAATCCCGAGCCGGCGGCGGTCGGGTTGTTGGCGACGATGAAGTCCAGGCCCTTGGCGCGCAGCTTGCCCAGCGCGCGCTCGACGACGTCCTCGGTCTCCAGCGCGAAGCCCACGACCTTCAGGCCGTCGCCGCGGTGGCGCGGAACGATCTCGCCGAGGATGTCGGGATTGCGCACCATCTGCAGGGCCCACGTGGTGCCCAGCACGTCCTTCTTGAGCTTGCCGGGCGCCGGCTCGGCCGGCGTGAAGTCGGCCACCGCCGCGCACATGACCAGCCAGTCGGCGCCGGCGGTCAGCGCGGCGTCGACCACGTCGGCCATCTGCCGGCCGGTCTCCACGCCCACGAATCCGGCCAGCCCGCGCGGCGGCGGCAGCGCCACCGGCCCGCCGCCC
>VGXH01000729.1 GCA_016873405.1 bacterium | reverse complement strand
CATGCCGTCGACGTCCAGGAGCAGATGACCCTTCTCGCAGGCGAAGACGCGCACGTTGTCGAGCTTCCTCTGCTGCGGCCGGCGCTTCTCCCGCCAATCCACCGTCACGTCGACCGGCGCCAGCTCAGCCAGTTGCAGGGAACGCGACAGGCGCAGGCTGCCCGGATGGTAGCCGAGGATGCTGTACGGCAGCGGGAACGAGAGCGGGCCGACGAAATCGATCGTCCATTCGGCCAGCACGCGCGAACCGGGGTGGCGCGCCTGGGTGCCCGGAGCCGGCCGGCGGCGTTGCAGCGTCACGAGCTTGTCCACGGGCAGGCGGGACGCGCGGCCGCGCGCGGCCGCGAACGCCGCCACGTCCGTGCCGGTCCAGGTGCCCAGCGAATCGGCCTCGGCCAGGCCCAGGACGAAGGCGAAGAACGGCTCGACGATCGTGTCGCCGGGCGCGGCCGCCGCCTTCAGGCCGAACTCGTTCCAGTCGGCCGCGGTCGGCGCGGCGGCGCCGGCCGCGCCCGCACAGCCGAGCGCCAGGGCCGCGAGCGCCGACTCCGCCCGTCTCCCGCGTCCGGCAGGACGGCGCGACGACCTCATCGAGGGATCGTGAACACGCCGCTGCGGCCCACGCAATAGCCGTCGGCGGAGTCCGTGGCCTGGATGCGGAAGCGGGTGCGTTCGGCCTCAGTGAACCCGAAGTCCGTGACCACCCAATCGAAGTACTCGCCCACCGGCACGTCCCTGGCGATCGTGCCTCCATCCACCGGCAGCGACCCCGCCAGCAGCCTCAGATCGACGAAGCCGCTCCCGTTTTGCTGATCCAGGAAGAGGCTCAGGGTGCTGCCGCGCGCGAAAGTGCCCCCCTCCGGGAACCCGCCCACGAGGCACGCGCAGACCACGTTGTCGGTCATGGTGAACGGCTCGGTCCAGGTCTCGCAACCGGGCACGGCAGGGTCCTTCAGGCGCAGCACGAACCAGTCGTTGCTCCCGAAATGAAAGCTGTCCACGGGATTCCAGAGATAGGCGCCGTCGTCGACGGCGCCGACGACGACGAGGCCGACCAACTCGGGCTCGCTGCCCAGATCGTCCTGCCAGAGCTCGATGTCCAAGGCGCCGGCGGTCGCCGCCGCATCCCAGGTCAGTTCCAGGGCCTGCCCGGCGAAGACCGTGTCGGGAAAGACGGTGGTCCACGCCAGCGCGCACCCGGAGACGTCCCTGAGCGTCAGCCCGTTCCGCTCGCCGAAGCAGCCGGTCTCGCCCAGCGCGGTCACCCGCAGACCGAAATCGCTGCCGTCGGGCTGGCCGCCGGTGGTCGGCGTCCACGGATGGAAGCCGTCGTTGGCCGTCGCGGGCGCGACGATCGCCACCACGGCGCCGGCCTTGAGCAGTTCGATCTTCACGGTCGTGGCCGCGCCCGTGCGACCCCAGCGCAGGTTCACCGGCCCGTCCACGCCCACCAGCCAGGACGTCTGAGCGCCGGTGCTGACATCGGTGATCGCGCAGGGCTGCGGCTGGTTGCCGCCGCCGCCGTCGTCGCCGCCGCA
>VGXH01000728.1 GCA_016873405.1 bacterium | reverse complement strand
ATTCGTCGGGCGGTTAGCCGTCGCCGTACCGCTTGAGCGACTCGATGATCCGGATGCCCTCGTCGCGGGTCAGGAACTTCCCGTTCAGCACGCAACTGAGCCCGTCCTGCTCCCAGTGGAAGCGCCCGATCTCCACTTCGGGCTTCGCCACGGCAGCACCGCCCAGGTTTCGGCGCGCACCCTCGCTGTGCTTCTGCCAGACCACCGTGCGTCCGGCAACCTGCATCTCCTCCAGCTCGGGCTGCACGATCCGGGTGGTCATCGAGCCGTCGGCATTCGTCGTCGTCACGCTCTCGGAGGACGTGACCATGCCGTTCTCGCCCACCGGGGTCAGGAGCAGCACGGTTTCCAGGCGCCCGACGCCGAAGTAGAGCATCGCCGATCCGGTGGGCATGATGACGACCTTCTGGAAGCGCAGCCGGGCCGGCAGCTGCTCGTGGAAGTAGGTCGGCACGAGCAGGGGGAAATCCACGAGGCCGGCAGCCACGCCCAGGCTGCAGACCTCCTTGATGATCGGCTCGCGCCCCGCGGGCACGGGACCGCCCCAACCGCCGTACGGCGTGTTCTGGAACACCCGTTCACCCCTGGCCTGCTCGATGTCCGACGCCGCCACCAGCGAGTCCATCTGCGCATCGCTGAACAGCTTCTCGGTGATGATCGCCGTGTGCTCCCCGATATGCAGCAATCCGGGCAGGCGAGCCAGCGCGGCGCGACCGTCCGGATGCGCCAGCGTCAGCAGCAGCACGGCGGCCAGGACGCCCATGCCGAAGGCGGGAACAGGTCGCTTGAGCATGTCCATCCTCCCCGATGTGGGGCGAGTCCGTCCCGCCCGTGGTTCATCGCGGACCAGGCGCTCCAGCAGCGCCTTGCGCAGCGACGCGCGAACCGCGCTCTGGTCACTGAAGTCCATCGCGGCCAGTCGCTCCTCCAGGGGCCGTTCCCGGTCGTTCATCGCAGCCCCCTTCCGTCCTCGAGCAGGATCCGCAACTTCGCCAGGGCCCGATGCACGAGCACGCCGACATGCGATTCGCTGCGGCCCGTCATCTCGGCGATCGCGCGGTTGGTGTGCCCGGCGCCGAACTTCAGCCCCAGCAGGTCCCGGTCGCGGTCCGGCAACTGCGTGAGGGCCGCCAGCAGCCGTCCGCGGTCCTGCTCCGCGATCAGTTGCGACTCGGGATCCGGCGCCATGGCCTGATCGGCGCCGCGCCACCAGCCCAGCAGCAATCCGCGCCGGCGGCGCTGCGACCGCAGGTGGTCGTGAACCGTGCTGCGGGCGATCACCACCAGCCAGACGCCCACGGCGGCCCGGGCGGGGTCGAACGTGAAGCGCCGGTCGAGTGCCTTGTGGAAGGTGCGTGCGGTCAGGTCATCAGCCGTGGCGGCATCGCCGACCCGGCAGCGGATGTAGTTGTGGATGCGGGCGAACTGCTCGTCGTAGACCCGGGCGAAGCTGTCGGGATCGTCCGGATCCCACTCCGCCATCGGCACCAGCTTGAGGTCGGCTTCCACGATCACGTCCCCGCATTGGCATCCCGCTCC
>VGXH01000727.1 GCA_016873405.1 bacterium | reverse complement strand
TTTTGAATCGTGGCGCCGGCAGGTGAGAAGAGGCGGTGCGTCTGAATGTGGGGATAGGCAATCGTCCGCATGCCCAGCGTGTGCGTGGCGGTGCCCACGGTGGCCACAGCGCTCAGTCGGTACCGCCCGGCAGCCGTGGTCCTGGCCGGGGTCACGGTGAAGAGGGGGGCCGTGCGCTCGCCCTTGCGACCCAGCGAGAAGGCCGCCGCCGGCGGGGTCACGGTCCAGCCGGCAGGCAACTCCAGCGCCACCGATCCTGCCTGGGGTGTCAGGGCGTTGTTCTGCAGACGGACGGCCACACGCCGCGGTTGGCCCAACGACGCCAGCGGCACGATCTCCAACTGGGAGTCGAGGTTCACCGTGACGGCAGGCAGGACGTTGACCTTGCGCCGCAGCTCGCCCCGCACCTGGTCGACCAGTCGGTACTGGAGCGGCTGGGACACGGTCATCGTCGCGCCCCCGATCTCGAGCTCGACGTCAGCCGTCACCAGTGCCGCAGCGAAGGGCATCGTGATCGGCGCGCCGGCTGGCCACGCGTACATGCTGCCCTCTCGTGGCGTCCGCAGCCAGTACGGCTGGGTGGGTGGTTCGGATGGATCGACAGTCAGACGGAACCCGGCGGTGTGGTCGGCGGTCTCGCGGAAGAACCGCGCCACGATGCCGCCGCTGTCCGGCTGGGCGGCCTCGGCCGACTCGGCCCGCCAGCCGGCGGGCACGCGCAGGGACACCCGCCGCACCTTCACGAGGGCCGGATGCGCGAGGAACACCCGGACGGCCGCGCCGAACGTCTCTCCGGCCGCGATGGTCTCGACATCCGATACGGCGTCGACCACGGTTCCCGACGCCTTCTGGAGCGCGACGATGGTGTCGCGCTCTTTGATGCCCAACAGGAAATCCGCCTCGGCCTTGGCGTCCGCGCCGGACGGGAGCGTGGCCGTGGAGGCGCGGGCGGCGCGGAACTGGGCCAGTGCCTCGACCAGTTTCGGCACGATCGCCTCCGGTTGCCGCGCGTCGAACGCGTCGACCGCCTGTGCGATGGCCCGGTCGGCGGCTTCGAGTTCGACGCGCAGGGCGCCGGCCGGCAGTCCCGCCAGCGCCGGCAGTCCGGCTAGCGACGTGTCGAGCCCGTCGAACACGCTGGATTCCTGCTGGGCGGCCGGCGCCGTACTCTCGAGCAGCACGAGGCCCGACTGTTGAGGACCGCGCGATTCGGGAACGCCCATCTCCTGGGACTTGTGCTGGCTCCGGCCTTCGGCTGCAATCTCGAAGTAGCTGCGGCCGATCAACGGGTCGAATCGGCCGGTGTCCACGCGCGTGGTAATCGTGGTCCCCGGCGCAGGCCTGAATCCTGCCCCCCGGTACAGCTTCCGGGCCTGCCAGGGCCTGAGGCCTTCGGCGATCTGCTCCGGGAACCGCGACGGATCCGCGGCGGCTCGGTACGCATCGGGTGTCAGCTTGCCCGCGAACTGGTGATGGCCGTGGCCGTCTCCGGCGGTGCCGGCGAAGCGCGAGTAGATCACCAGCGGCCTGTACATCCGGA
>VGXH01000726.1 GCA_016873405.1 bacterium | reverse complement strand
AAAACAGCAGTTCCGTCGACGACGCCGACAGCGTGCGCACGCCGTCGGCGATGTCGCTGATCATCATCTGGAGATCGGCGCCCATCCGGTTCAGGGATTCGGCAAGGGCGCCGACCTCGTCCCGACGCCGCAGGTCGAGCTGTCGCGTCAGATCGCCGGCCGCGAGATCCCGCGCGAAGGCGACTCCCTCCCCGATGGGCCGGGTGATCGAGCGACTGGTGAACACGGACACGGCAAAGGACCCCGCCGCCGCGAGCAGCGAGAACACCAGCACGGGAATGAGCGTCGATGCCAGCTGTCGGTTGAGTCCGTCGATGTAGATGCCGGTGCCGACGATCCAGCCCCAGGGCTCGAATTCCTTGACGTACGACAGCTTCGCCACCGGGGCGGTCGACTCGGGATGTGGCCAGCGATACCTGACGACGCCCTCTCCCTTTTCGCGGCAGACGGCCACCATCTCGCGGAAGAGATACCGGCCGTCCGGATCGGCCGTGTTCTCCAGCGACTTGCCCTCGAGCTCCGGCTTGTACGGATGCATGACCATGACCGGCGTCCGGTCGTTGATCCAGAAGTACTCCTTGCCCTCGTAGCGCAGGTTGCGCAGCCGCTGCCGCGCCTGCTCCTGGGCGTCGGCGACCGTCAGCTCGCCGGAGCGCACCCGCTCGTCGTACTCGACCAGTTGCGAATGGGCGACTTCGACGAGCTGGCTCAGCGCGGCCACCTTCTCGGCGACGATCTCGTCGCGCAAGCTCCTTGCCAGCCAGCCGACGACCAGGCAGAAGCAGACGATGATCGCGGCTGAGTTCAGCAGGATCTTGGTCGACAGGCGCAGATACCGGGACTTGAACATGGCGCGACACCCTCGGGGCGCGCCCTGCCCGGGCGAACGGCGGATTCGGCGACCGGGCGGGACGCAGTGATTACGTCGCGTTGGTTGTCGGCCGGTCTCCCCCGAACATGAGTGCGGAAATTCATTATCCCGCCGCGCCGCCCACCAGCCCGCGCAGGAACGGCGCCACGCCGTTGAGGATCAGCTGCACCGCGATCACCGTCACCAGCAGGCCCATCAGCTTCTCGACGATCTTCATCCCGGTCGGGCCCAGGCGCCGCAGCACCGTGTCGGCGGCCAGCAGGATCGCGCCGGTCAGCAGCAGGATCAGCGCGACCGCCGCGCCCACCGCCACCGCGCCCGCCATGCCGGGGGCGTCCGCCCGCAGCACCATCACCGTGGTGATGGAGCCGGGGCCGGCGATCATCGGGATGGCCAGCGGCGTGACCGAGGGGTCGTGGTCGGGGTCGTGCGAGGGCAGTTCCGCGTCGCGAGCCGCCGCCGCGCGCGCGGCCTGGTCCAGGCCCGTGTGCCAGCGGCGCGGCCGGCTCTGCAGCATGTCCAGGCCGATGCCGAAGAAGATGACGCCGCCGGCGATGCGGAACGCGTCGATGGTGATGCCGAACGTGTGCAGCAGAGCGCTGCCGGCGTAGGTGAACGCCAGCAGCACGAACAGCGAGACCAGCAGCGCCTTGACCAGGATGCGCCGCTG
>VGXH01000725.1 GCA_016873405.1 bacterium | reverse complement strand
CGGCAGGCGCCCGGTCAGGCGCCCCCGCTGGTCGACCACGAACAGCGCGTGGGTCTGCTCCAGGTCGTCCTCGTCCAGCGCGCGCAGCAGCCCCACCGCCTCCTGGCAGGTCTGCTCCTCGGTGCAGGCGGTGAACTCCTTGCCCATCAGGCCGCCGGCGGTCTCCGGGCCGTACCGCAGCAGCTCGGCCACGCCGGCGCGCTCGTCCTCGGCCATGGCCGCCAGGATCTGCTCGGCGTGGTCGGGCTCCAGCTCGCCCAGCAGGTCGGTGGCGTCGTCCGACGGCATCTCCTCGACGATGTCGGCGATGGCGTCGACGTCCAGCAGGGTCAGCAGGGCGGTCAGCGAGCGGTTGTCGATCTCGAGCAGGACCTCGGCCACCGGGTCCGGCGGCAGCAGGCGCAGGATGCGGGCGGTGTCGGCCACGTCCAGGGGGCGCAGGATCTCCGCGAGGTCGCCGGGGGACAGCTCGTCCGCCAGCGCGCGGATCTCGTCCTCACGTCCGTCCTCCAGGAGCGCGACGAAACGCTCGCCCAGGGCCCGGCGCTCGGCGTCGAGGTTGGCGGGGTCGAGGACGCGCTCGTCCTGGCGCGTGTCGTCCCCTCCGGCCGGCTGCAGGTCGTCGCTCACGCGCCCCTCCCGGCCGGCCGGCGGCCGGCGATCGCCTCCGCCTGCGCGCGCGTCATGATGGCGCCGCCGGAGACGACGAGCTTGATCGCCTCTTCCACCGTGATCGCCACCTGCTCGAGCTCCGTGCGCCGGACCAGGAGCATGAAGCCCGAAGTCGGGTTCGGCGTGGTCGGCAGGAACACGGTCACGAGGTCGGAGTCGGGCTCGTCGCGGGTGACGAACGCCAGCGCCAGCGTGCCCGGCTGCGGGAACTGCACGGCCACCACCTGCTTGAACGATCGACCCTGCTCGCTGCCGAAGACGCCGGTGATCTGCTTGAAGGTGTTGAACAGGCCCTTGACCAGCGGAATGCGTTCGAACAGCTGGTCCAAGTAGCCGAAGAACGCCCTGCCGACCAGGTTGCGGGTGAACAGCCCAAGCAGCACCAGGATGGGCACGAAGGCGGCGACACCGACCAGCGTCAGCGCGAATTCGGGATAGTGCTCGCTGACGTAGGGCAGGCGCCCCAGCAGCGGGCGCAGCAGGCCGGCGAGCCAGCCGTAGATCTGCCAGAGCACCCACAGGGTCAGCGCCAGCGGCGTGATCGCCAGGATCCCCGTCAGCAGGTTGCGGCGCAGGAAGCCGATCACGTCGCCCCCCCCCCGTCGTCGGCGCGCCGCGTCCAGCCCGGCAGCGGCGCCGGCGCCCGCAGCAGCACCCGCAGCAGGCGCTGGTCGGCCACGTCCTCCACCGTCACGCTGAAGCCGGCCACGGGCAACTCGTCGCCGGCCTGGGGCACGTTGCCCGCCGCCTCGTAGATGAGCCCGCCCAGGGTCTCGCTGTCCTCCACGCCCGCCGCGTCGCCGAAGGTGACGCCCAGGATCTCCTCCAGTTCCTCGAGGTTGATCTTCGGGTCCAGGCGCACCGTGCACTCGTTTC
>VGXH01000724.1 GCA_016873405.1 bacterium | reverse complement strand
GTGCGCCCGGGGCGGCGCTCAGCAGTTCGCCGAGGCGGTCCACCTCGGGCAGCGACTCGGTGACGCGACCCAGTTGGCCGGGGCCGCCGGCGGGCGCGCAGTCGCCGGGCACCTGCACGCGCACGGCGTAGACGCCGACCTGCGGCAGCAGCTTGATCGCGTCCAGCGGCGCCAGGTTTGCGGTGGGGTATCCGATCTCGCGGCCGCGGCGGTCGCCGGGCGTCACTTCCCCCCACAGCGCGTAGGGCCGGCCCAGCATGGCGGCGGCCAGGCGCATGTCCCCGGCCTGCACCGCGCGGCGGATGGCGGAGCTGCTGATGACGGCGCCCTGCTCGTGCACCGCCGGGAAGACCTCCAGCGTGAAGCCCAGTTCGGCGCCGAGCGCGGCCAGCTTCGCGGCGTCGCCCTCGCGGCCGGCGCCGATGCGCACGTCGTGGCCGGCCACCAGGTGCTTCATGCCCAGGTAGCCGGTCAGGAACCGCGCCGTGAACTCGCGGTAGGTCAGCCGCGCCAGCGGCGGGCAGAAGTCGGCCGCCACCACCACCGGGCAGCCCAGCTCCTTCAGCACGGACAGCTTCTCGCGCCAGGTGGTCAGCAGGAACGGCGCGCCGGCCGGATCCAGGGTCTGACGCGGGTGGCGCGTGAACGTGAAGACGGCGCCGGCGCCCAGGCCCAGGCGGTCCTGCGCGGCCAGCACGCCGCGCAGCAGCTCCTGGTGGCCGCGGTGCAGGCCGTCGAAGGCGCCGACGGCCAGCGCGCTGGGCGGCAGCTGCGGGCCGCGGCGGCCGATGCGCCCTTCGATCAGCTCGCCCACGTACTGCTCGCTGAGGCGGATCATCCTCATGCGCGGATCTCCTCCACGGCCGGGAGCACGGTGTCCAGCCGCCACACACCATCACTGCTGCGCTCGACCACCGCCACCAGGTCGTCGTCGGTCACCAGCTGCGCCTGCGCGCACCCGGGAGGCAGCGCCGCGTACCAGTCGGGCGGCGGCTGCCGGCCGTTGCGCACCGCGCGCGCCATCTCCGCGGTCAGCGGCAACTCGGGCAGGTGCGGCAGGGCGTGCCGCGCCGGGATGATCGCCGCGGCCAGGGCGGCGCCGTCGGCCTCCATCACGCCCGGCAGCGCGCGTTCCACCGTGAACGGCCCGGCCATCGTGCGCCGCAGCGCGGCCACATGGCCCAGCGAGCCGGCGGCCACGGCCAGGTCGCGCGCCAGCGAACGCACGTAGGTGCCGCTCGAGCAGGCGATCTCCAGGTCGACTTCGGGGCGCTCCCCGCCCCACCGCGCGGCCGCCAGGCGCAGGGCGTGGATGGTCACCTCGCGGGCCGGCGGGGCGGCCACCTCCTGCCCCGCGCGCGCGGCCAGGTGCAGGCTGCGGCCGTCGCGCTTGATGGCGCTGTAGACGGGAGGCACCTGGGTGATGATCCCGGTGAACTGCGGCAGCAGCGCCGCCACGGCGTTCGGGCCGCCTGCCGGCGGCGGCGCCGTCGCGGTCACCTCGCCGTCGGCATCCAGGGTGTCGGTGGCCACGCCGAAGCGCACCGTG
>VGXH01000723.1 GCA_016873405.1 bacterium | reverse complement strand
CCCCGACGGCGGGCAGCGGGATCGGCGGGTTCTTGAACATGGCGTACGGCCTTTCTCCAAGTTGACTGTGTTTCAGGTTGCCTCTACTTCAGGGTGACTCCATCAACAGAGCGACCCATCAACGAATGACGGTGAAGCTGCGCGCGGCGAAGCCCTCGCCCGTCTGCACGACGCAGCGATAGATGCCCGAAGGCACCGCGCGCCCGGCCGCGTCGCGACCGTCGAACTCCCAGGCGCCGCGACCGTCAGGTCCGGTCACCAGGCGGACCTCGCGGACCAGGCGTCCGCGCAGGTCCAGCAGCCGCAGCTCGACCGCGCGGGAGGGCGGCGCGGTGAAGGCGAACCGCGTGAGCGGGTTCGCCGGGTTCGGCCACGGCAGATCCAGCGCCAGCGCCGACGGGATCAGCCCAACGGGCGCCGCCGCGCCGGCCGGCGGCGGGATCACGAGCGCCGGCGGCAGGCCCGTGGCGATAGGGGCCGTCGTGAGCTGGGCCCCCGAGACGACATCGAAGACGCGCACGCCGGGCTGGGCGAGGCGGCGGTCGGCCACGTAGAGCTGGAAGCCGCCGTCCCAGGCGATGTCGGCGTGATCGTAGGCCTGGCCGACCAGCACGGTGACCGGCGCGACGCCGGGCGCGTAGCGCCTGACGCGCGTCACCCAAGCGGAATCGGCCACGATCACATGGCGCGACGCTTCGGTCGCCTCGAGGTCGACGAGATCGCCGCCGAGCGCCGTCTCGGTGATCTCCAGGCCCAGGCTGACCAGCGCGTCCGGATCCACAACATCGACGCCGCCGTCGCGCAGCCCGTAGTACCCCGTGCAGCCGACCAGCAGGCGGTCGCCGGACACCTGGACGGGCGCGTACGGGTTGGCGGCCGCCAGGCGAAGGCCCTGAACGCCCGGCCGCCCCGCGTCGCAGTCGAGCCACGTGTTGGCGTCCATGTCCAGCGCCAGCAGGTAGCTGTCGCCGACCGGCGCGTACCAGTTGTCGCGGTTCAGCCGCTGGCAGGTCACGAACAGCCGCCCCCCCCGCGCGAGCAGCCAGCCGGTCTCGGGCAGGCCGTCGGCGTCGGCGAACGCGGCGGTGGAGATCACCTGCAGGATCTGGCCCGCCTGCGGGTCGATGTGCAGCAGCTCGGCCGTGTCGTAGCAGCTGACGTAGGCGGTGCCGTCGGCGCGAAAGGCGATGTCCTGCAGGTTGCGCCCCAGTCCCAGGCTGAACTGGCGCACGGTGTCGAAACCGGCCGCGGGATCGAGCACCTGGATGTTGTCGGCGCCGCCGCGGTTGACGACCCAGGCCAGGCCGTCGCGCCAGCGCAGCACGGCGTCGTGGTGCACGGGTTCGCCGGGCACCGGCGCCGCGCTCCAGGGCGCCTCCAGGCCCAGGCCCGTGACGTAGGCGACGGAGTTGAAGTCGCCGGCGATGACGGCGACCCGGTCCGGGGCCGCGGCCGCCGCGACCGGCGCGGCGGCGACGACAGCGGCGGCGACGACAGCGACGACGACAGCGGCGGCGACAACGGCGAGGCCTGCCGCCAGGCCGGAAAA
>VGXH01000722.1 GCA_016873405.1 bacterium | reverse complement strand
AAGGCGAGGCACTGCGAAGCCTGAGGGAGATACGCGTCGTGGCCAATCCCTCGTGGGACGCGGCGAACATCGACCTGGTCTTCATGTTCATTCTCAGCGACGGTGATAACGTCTTCGACGGCGCTGGCTGGCACGAGCATCTCGCGAAATGGCTGGCGCTGGTGCCACCCCGGGGCCGCTACCGTTCGGTCGACGGGTTCGTTGTTGCGCTGGGCGATCTGAGTGCACGCGATTATCTCGCCGGGGCACAGCTGGATCTTGATCATGTGACGGGGCGGCGGCGGTAGGGCTGGACCAGCAGAACGTGCTCTCAATTGTCGCCGAAGTCGTCCGCGTACAGGAGCTCCTGCCCGACGATCTTGAGGCGCCGTTTCAGCTGGCGTAGCCAGTCGGCCCTGGTGCCCAGATAGCCGTCAGCGGGTGAAGCCGGCGCCTGAGGCCGAACCCGAACGGGGGCCCGGCCGTCCATGAATTTAAGCATATTCATAACAAAGCATTATGCGCTTGCGCCGGCGCAAGCGGAGACCCGGTTCGCCGCCTTCCGCCGCCAACCACCGCCGTGAAATCATGCAATGCGCAATTTGTACTTGCGATTTGCGCCATCCTGCCGATAGAATCAGGCCATGATCACCCGCGCCCTCACCCCCGAACTGCTGGCCGCGCTGGCCGAGTACCCGGTCGTGACCGTGCTGGGCCCGCGCCAGTCCGGCAAGACTACCCTGGCGCGCCTGACCCTGCCCGAGCTGCCGTACCGCTCCCTCGAGGACCCGGACGTGCGCGCGGCCGCCGAGGCCGACCCGCGCGGGTTTCTGGCCGGCCTGCCGGACGGTGGCATCCTCGACGAGGTGCAGCGGGTGCCCTCGCTGCTGTCGTACCTGCAGGGCGTGGTGGACGAGGCCGCCCACACCGGCGCGCGCGTGCGGTACGTCCTGACCGGCAGCCACCAGCCGCTCCTGCACGAGGCGATCACCCAGTCGCTGGCCGGCCGCACGGCGGTGCTGAACCTGTGGCCGTTCTCGCTGGCCGAGCTGCGCGGATACGGAGGCGCGCCGCCGCCGCCGTTCGACCTTGTCGTCCGCGGCTTCTACCCGCGCCTGCACCAGGAATCGCTGGACCCGCGTCGGTTCTTCAACGGCTACCTGCAGACCTATGTCGAGCGCGACGTGCGCGCCCTGATCCAGCTGCGCGACCTGTCGGTGTTCCAGAAGTTCCTGACGCTGCTGGCCGGGCGCGTCGGGCAGCTCGTCAACGCCACCGCCCTGGCCAACGACGTCGGGGTATCGGCGCAGACCATCCGCAACTGGCTGTCGGTGCTCAAGGCCTCGTACATCGTCTTCGAGCTGCCGCCGTACGCCGCGAACATCCGCAAGCGCCTGGTCAAGTCGCCGAAGGTCTACTTCGCCGATGTCGGCCTGGCCGCCTTCCTGCTCGGCATCCACACCCCCGAGCAGGCGGCGCGCGACCCGCTGCGTGGCGCCCTCTACGAGAACCTCGTGATCGCCGAGATCCTCAAGGGCGCCGCCATCCGCGGCCTGCGGCCCGACCTCTGCTT
>VGXH01000721.1 GCA_016873405.1 bacterium | reverse complement strand
CGCCGCTGAGGGGCCGGCCGTTGCGCAGCGCCTGCGTGGCGGTGGCGACCATGCTGGCCGTGTCGGGCACCGCCGCCGGGGCCGCCGCGCAGTGCATCCTGGCCAACCCCAGCTTCGAGATGCCCGGCACCGGCGGCGCCGCCTTCGGCGGCTGGAACCAGTTCGGCCGCGTCGAGGCGACGACGATCGCCGACCACGGCGCCCGCGCCGCGCGCCTGCTGGGGCCCGATCTGGGCGGCTGGGACGTGTCCGGCGTCTGGCAGCCGCGCACCTGCGCGCCGGGCGAAGCATGGCTTGTCACCGGCCACGTGCGGCACCCGGCGGGCAGGCCGCTGAACGGGTCGTGCGCCGCCCTCGTCAACGTCGAGTGGCGCGACGCGGCCGGCAACCTCATCAGCTACCACTCGGTCAACGTCGCGGGCGCCGCGACGCCCGTCGATACCTGGCTGCCGTTCACGCTGACCAGCCCGGGCGCCCCGGCCGGCACGGCCACCGCGCGCCTGCTGCTGGGCGTGCTGCAGGCACCGGGCAGCGTCGCGCCGGAAGCCTGGTTCGACCAGGTCACCTTCGACAGCACGACGCCGCCCACGCTCGAGCAGCGCCAGTGGAACGACTTCCCCGGCGGCACCACGCTCCAGTTCAGCGACCGCGCCTGGCGCGTGAAGGGCCCCGGCTGGTATGGCCCGGGCAACAACTGGTTCAGCAACCTCAGCGACCGCGTCTGGGTCGACGCCGGCGGCAACCTGCACCTGACGGTCAAGCGCTACGGCAGCACCTGGAACTGCACCGAGGTCGCGGCTCAGGACGCGCTCGGTTACGGCGACTACATCGTGACGACCGTCGGGCGCCTGGACCTGCTGGACCCGCAGGTCGTGCTGGGCCTGTTCCTCTGGGAATACGGCCCCTGCTGGAGCGACGGCTACCTGTGGTGGAACCCGTACAACGAGGTGGACATCGAGTACAGCCGCTGGGGCAACCCGGCGCAGGATATCGGCCAGTTCGTGGCGCAGCCGTACGACTACCCGGGCAACCTCTCGCGCTTCGCCGCCGTGTTCGGCGCCGGCGAACAGGTCAGCCACGCCATGCGCTGGTCGCGCAACAAGGTCGAGTACCGCGTCTGGCGCGGCGGCCCCGCCGACGAGGCGCCCGGAACTTTGATTGCGACCTGGACCTACAGCGGCCCGCACGTGCCGCGCCCCGAGTCGCCGCGCCTGCACCTGAACCTGTGGAAGCTGGGCGGCACGCCGGCCGCGAACCAGGAAGTGGTCGTCAGCGGCTTCCGCTTCTATCCCCTCGGCGCGGTCGCGGCCGTCGATGACCCCGCGCGCCCGCTGCCCGCCGCCCCGCCCGCCCGCCTGCTGGGCGTGGCGCCCAACCCGTTCAACCCGCGCGTGACGGTCCGCTTCGCGACGACGCGCGCGCTCGACGTGCGGCTCGAGGTCTACGACCTGGCCGGACGCCTCGTGCGCGCGCTGCAAGCCGGCTCCCTCGCCGCCGGCGAGCACACCGCGCAGTGGGACGGGCGCGACGACGCGGGGCGCGACGCGCCGTCGGGCG
>VGXH01000720.1 GCA_016873405.1 bacterium | reverse complement strand
CGCCGGAACCTAGATGTTCCCGCCACCCTGCAACTCGAGGATCCTCAGCCGCAGGCGACGCTCGAGCTCCGGGCGGTTCTCCTGGCGCGCGTAACGCGCCTGGATCCGCAGGATGCTCAGCAGGCGTTCCAGCGGCAGGGACTCGAGTTCGCGGACGATGGCTTCGGCGGTCGCATCATCGGTCGCCATCGCCAGCGCCGCCAGCAGTTGCTTCTCGCGCGTGTCGGAGACCGCGAGCGTATCGCGGATCTCGACGTACATCGGCGACAGCTGCAGCAGCCCGCCGCCCGGGCCGACCCGCGAGGGAGGCAGGATCGGCTCCTGCGGTGCGGACTTCGGCGCCTCGGCGACGGCGGTGGCGGCCAGCCCGCACAGGCAGGCGGCCAGGACGATGAGGGCAGTGAGCGGACGCATGGGACGACCTCCTACGAGCGTGGGGCTCTTCGTTGGAGACCTGCCAACAGCATAGCACCAACCTCTCTGCACAGGCAATGCTTTTTTTTTATTATTATTATATATGCCCAACGCACTGGCGCGCGCGCAGATAGGCGGCTGGGCGCCGTCGCCCTGGCCGCTCCGGGGGCGACCGTGTAACCTGCCGGAGGTGGGACCCGGCCGCGGCGCGCCGCCGCGGGAGGGCGCTCCCGGAGGGGACGGCATGCGCAGGTGCGGCTGGGTCGCGGGCGGCGGGGCGACGGACGTGGACTACCACGACCGCGAATGGGGCGTGCCCGTGCACGACGATCGGCGCTGGTTCGAGTTCCTGCTGCTGGAAGGCGCGCAGGCGGGGCTCAGCTGGTCGACGATCCTGCGCAAGCGCGAGCGCTATCGAGAAGTGTACGCGGGCTTCGACCCGCAGGCGGTGGCGCGCTTCGACGCCCGGCGGCAGGCCGAGCTGCTGCAGGACGCCGGCATCGTCCGCAATCGCCTCAAGGTCGCCGCGGCGGTCGTCAACGCGCAGCGCTTCCTCGCCGTGCAGGAGGAGTTCGGCAGCTTCGACGCCTACGTCTGGCGCTTCGTCGACGGTCGGCCCCTGCAGCCCGGAAGGCGCACGCTGGCGGAGATCCCGACCAGCACCGCCGAGTCGGACGCGCTGTCGAAAGACCTGCGCCGGCGCGGCTTCAAGTTCGTCGGCAGCACGATCTGCTACGCGCTGATGCAGGCGACCGGGCTGGTCAACGACCACGAGACCGGCTGCTTCCGCCATGCGGAGGTGCGGCGGTTGCGGTGAGCGAACGGAATGGTCGCCTCGCGCAGTTCAGCGATCGCGCGCCCGTCGCGCCCGCCCGAGCAGCCAGCCCGCGAATTCCGGTTCGGCATACGCCGCATCCCAGCTGTTGTGGCCCGCCCTGGGATACAAGGTCAGACGAACGCCTTCCGGGTCGATCCCCGCCTGAGCGCGCAGGCGACGCGTCTCCTGCACGATGTCGATGGTCTGCCGCGGGTCGACGACATCGTCACGGAGCCCGTGGAACGCCCACACCGGCAGGTCCGCCAAGCGCGGCGCGATCTCCTGGCTCGACCCGTAGCCGCAGACGGGGGCCAGGCACGAGAAGAAAAA
>VGXH01000719.1 GCA_016873405.1 bacterium | reverse complement strand
GGGGCGGCCAGCCGGTGCGCCGCGATCATGGCCTGGCCCAGGGCCAGGCCGCCGTCGCCGGGGGACGCCGCCCGGGCAAGGTACACACGCCGGCCCTGTCCTTCCAGACGTTCGGCAAGGGCGTCGGCCAGGATCGCGTTGAGGAAGACGCCGCCCCCCAACACCACGGGCAGGTCGGGGTGGTCGGCGCCGGCCAGCGGCACGGCCTCGGCCAGCAGGTCGGCCAGCGTGCGGTGGAAGGCGGCGCTGACGGCGGCCGGCCCGGCGCCTGCCTGCAGCAGCGCGGCGGCGCCGCGCACGATCGCCGCGGCAGGCAAGTCTAGCGTCGCGCCGGCCCCGGCCGCCGACTTGCGCCGGCGCAACTCGTCGAGCACGCCGCCAAACGGGGTGGCTGCGGCCACCGCCGCCGCATCCGTCAGCGCCATGAACTCGATCGCCGCCTGCGCCTCGTACGCCGCCTCGTGGCAGATGCCTGCCAGCGCCGCCACCGCGTCGAAGAGGCGGCCACAGCTGCTGGTGGCCGGGCAGTTGACGTCGCGCTCGAGCATCTCCAGCAGGCCCGCGAACGGCCACCGCGCCAGGTCCGGCCACTCGGCCGCAAGCCGGTCGGTGGCCCGCTCCCGGCCCAGCAGGCCGGCGCTCCACAGATAGCTGACCGCGATGCGCCACGGCGCCCGGATGGCCGCATCACCCCCGGGCAACGGCATCGGCTCGAAGCGCCCGACACGTTCAAAGCCGGCGAAGTCGCCGACCAGCAGCTCGCCGCCCCAGATGGTCCCGTCGCTGCCGTAGCCGGTGCCGTCCAGGATCACGCCCAGGCAGGGGCCGGTCAGCCCGTGCTCGGCCATCACCGCGGCCAGGTGGGCGTGGTGGTGCTGCGCGCCCAGGCCCGGAACGCCGCGCATCGCGCTTTCGCGGCGCGCCCACTGCGAGCCGGCGTAGCCGGGATGTTCGTCGAAGGCAAGGGCGGCCGGGCGGGTGTCGAGCAGCCCGCACAGGCCGTCGACCGTCTCGTCGAAGAACGCGCGCGTCGCCAGGTCGTCCAGTTCGCCGACATGCGGACTGAGGAAGGCCAGCCCGTCCTTCAGCAGGCAGACGGTGTTCTTCAGGTCGCCGCCCACGGCCAGGACCGGTCCCGCGGCGGGCGCGGCGACCGGCAGCGGCGCCGGCGCGAAGCCGCGGCTGCGGCGCACGTGCAGCGGGCCGCGGCCGGTCACCTGCAGCACCGAGTCGTCGGAGCGGCGCACGATGGGCCGGTCGTGCAGCAGCCAGCGGTCGGCGATGCCGCGCAGGCGCGTCAGCGCCTCGTCGTTGGCGATGCAGATGGGCTCGTCGGCCACGTTGCCGCTGGTCATCACCAGCGCGCCGAGGCCGCGCGCGGCCACCTCGTCGAACAGCAACAGGTGCAGCGGCGTGGGGGGCAGCATCACGCCCAGGCGACGATGGCCGGGGGCGACGGAGGGCGCGACCGCCGCGCCGGCCCGCGCTTCCAGCAGCACGATCGGCGCGGCGGGCGAGACCAGCGCCGCCTCCTCGTCGGCGGAGACGTCCGCCAGGCGGCGCGCGGG
>VGXH01000718.1 GCA_016873405.1 bacterium | reverse complement strand
GGGGGCCAGCGTGCCGCTCGCGGTCGGCTTCATCCATCTCGGCGTGACGCCCGGAGCCGCGCTGGCGTTCCTTATCGCAGGACCGGCCACCAACGCGGCCACGCTGACCACGATCGGTCGCGTCCTGGGCCGCCGCACGCTGGTGGTCTTCCTGGCGACCGTGGGGGTCGGCGCGTTCGGTTCGGGGCTGCTGCTCGACGCCCTGCTGCCGAAGCTGGCCCAAGGCGGGCCGGACCTGGGCCATGCCCTCCACCACCGCGAGCAGGCGGGGCCCTGGGCGCAGGCGGCGGCGGCGGCCCTGCTGTTGATCCTGGTCCACGCCCGGTGGCGAGGCCGGCGCCCGCGGGGAGTCGCGGCCGTCGCGCCGGTGGTGGCGACGCTCGACTTCGCGGTGGGCGGCATGCACTGCAGCCATTGCCGGCAGAGCGTGGACCGGGCGGTCGGCGGGCTGCCCGGGGTCGAGTCCTGCGCGGTCGACCTGGCGGCCGGGCGCGTGCGCGTGACGGGTCGTGCCGTGGACGCCGGAGCGGTCGCGGCCGCGGTCGAAGCCCTGGGCTTCACTTGCCGGCCCGCCGGCGAGTGAGGCCGCGCCGCGGGCTTGACCGGCGCCGGAGCGAAGGCGCTTCAGCCCGGGCTATTCACGGGGGTCCGGGCGACGGTGACCACGCGGCGTCCCCTGCCGCGGACGGAAGAGCAGGCGTCGGGTCCAGGCGGACCGCGCCGCGTCGGCTCGCGTCGCGCGAGCGCCGGTCCGATCCGGCTCCGCGTCGGCCGCGCGCGCGGCCGCGCCGACCGCGTCCCAGATGGCGGCCGCGGCCGCGGCCGCCTCGCCCGGCTCGGCGCCCGTCGCCCGCGGGAGTTGGCGCGCGCCCGGCGATTCCTCGATGACGACCGCGGCCTGGCCGTCGCCCAGACCCACGACTTCCAGGCGGTCGGCCGGCGCCGGAGTCGCGGCGGCGCCGCGGCGCGGACGGGCGGGCCGGCGGACCAGGGCCAGCGCCCCCGAGCCCAGGCCCAGGGTCAGGGCCCCGAGCAGGGCGGGAGCGCCCGCGGCCGATGGCAGGGCACCGGCCAGCACGAGACCGGCCACGACGGCGCCGAACACGGCGGCGCCGACGGCCAGGATCGCCGACAGCAGGGTTGACGCCGATCTGGGCGTGCGGGGCGACCGGGGCATGGCACGGCCATTGCACGACTTATGCCAGCAGGCCTGTTCGGGAGCCCGGCGACGGGGCGGAATCGCCGCTCAATCGCCACTCGATCCGGCCGATCCCCACCGGGCGCACCCATTCCCCCCCGAGCCTCGATGTCTGGAGATCGCGTGCCGCGGTATCTTCTGCATGATCTCGTCTCCACCACCGGCGACCTGGCCGTCCTCCCGCTGACGGTCGTCCGCCTGCTGGACCTCCTGAAGGACGAGACCTGCGCCGCCGACAAGGTGGTCGAGATCCTGGACCGGGACGGCGCGATGACCGCCAACGTCTTGAAGCTGTCCAACTCGGCCTTCTACGGCGTGCGCGGGACGGTGGGCAACACGCGCCAGGCGTTGCTCCTGCTGGGCAACCACGCCCC
>VGXH01000717.1 GCA_016873405.1 bacterium | reverse complement strand
AGCACGGGCGCCTTCGCGCGGAACTCGGCCATGTAGTCGGCCAGGTGAATGCCGTCCTCGCCCAGGTACGCGACCAGCCCCTGGTGCAGCCACGGCGGCAGCGGCTGCCGCAGGTTCTGGCGGAGGATCCAGTCGATGGCCAGCATGAAGGCCCCGTGCCCGTCCAGGTTGCGGGCCAGCAGGACCGCGAACGGCTCGATCACGGCGCGGTTGCCGTCCAGCTGGTAGAGCCGCCACACGCCCTGTCCGGTCAGCTCCAGGTAGTGCGCCGACGTATTGGGGTTCTCGATGTGCAGGGTGTCGCGCGGCGCGAGGCCCAGCAGGTTCCACATCCGCGCCCGCGCCCACTCCAGCAACTCGACGCAGGGCAGCATGTCGCAGTCGCCGTAGCCCGGGTTGTGGCGCAGGATCCACGGCCCGTAGCGCTTGACATCCGGCGCGATGATCAGCCCGTCGCGCGGCACCGGCCGGCGCGCCTGGCACAGCGAGCCCGGCCCGACCGGCAGGCCGTCGGGCCCGGTCTCGGGCGTCCACCCGCCCCAGTGGTACTCGTGCAGGTGGTCGGGGAACCCGACCAGCCCGAGCAGTCGCTCGGAGGCGCGCGGGTACGGCCCGTCCAGCGTCAGCGGCGGCAACTGGCTCGCGTGCAGCTGCGCCGCCGCGCGCGGCGCCGCCGCCAACAGCACGACGGCCGCGGCCGCGAGCGCCGCCGCCGGCATCAACCGCCTGCTACTGCTTCCGGCCACGCTCGAAGTCCTTCGCTTTCTGGTACCAGGTGACGGCTTCCTTCTTGTTGCCCAGCTTGTCCAGAGTCATGCCGATGTTGTTCATCACGGCGGCCGTCTTCTCCAGGTCCAGCGCCGTCTCGAAGCCCTCGAGCGCCTGGTCGTACTTGCCCAGATAGAAGTAGGACAGCCCCTGGTTGTTGTAAGCCCGGTACGTGGGCCCCTCCAGTCCGAGCAGCCCGTCGAACGCGGCGACCGCATGGTCGTACTTCTTCGCATCCATGTACGCCAGGGCCAGGTTGTACTGCGCCTTCACGTACTTCGGGTCAAGGGCCAGGGCCTGCCCATAGGCGCCGATCGCCTTGTCCGTGTTGCCGGCCTTCTGCGCCGCGGCGCCCAGCAGGAACGCCGTCTTCGCGTCGGGCTGCAGGAGCAACGCGTGCTCGAACGGCTCCAGGGCCTGGGCGTGGCGGCCCGTCTCCTGCAGGCACTGCGCCAACGCCAGCCAGGCCTGCGGCATCTCCGGCCGTTCGCGCGTGACCCGCTGCAGCGACGGGATCGCGGCCAACCACTTCTGGCCGCGCATCAGGCTGACGGCGTAGTTGTAGACCACCTCGGGCTTGGTATCGGGCGTGACGCCGGCCCGCAGCCATTCGGCGGCCTGGGCGTCGTTCCCCAGCCTGATGTGCAGGTTGCCGATGGCCACGCGCAGGTCCTCGAGCTTCTCGATCTCCCAGGCCTTGCTGTAGGCGTCGAGCGCCTCCTGCAGGCGGTTCTCCTTCTCGTGGATCTTGCCGGCGGCGATCCAGGTGCCGGTCCACTGCGGGTGGTCGGCCTGCGCCTTCGCGG
>VGXH01000716.1 GCA_016873405.1 bacterium | reverse complement strand
GGATCGTCGGCGTCGCGGCGCTGTCGGTGGCCACCGGCGCGCCGCAACTGCTGAAGACGCCGACCGGGTCCGAGCATCAAGTCTGGCTGCAAAACGCCGCGCTCTGGTACGTGCCGCTGTTGGTCATCTTCGGCGTCCTCTGCTGGTTTGGTTTGCGGAGCGTGCCGGTCAAGGCGTCGTTCGCCGAGCAGCTCGACATTTTCAAGGACAAGCACACTTGGTTCTGCACGATCACCTACATGATGACGTTCGGTTCGTTCTCCGGTTTCTCGGCCTCGTTTCCGATGCTCATCAAGAGCCTGTACGGCGGCTTCGGAGCGGGCGCGCCCGACCCGCTGAAGTACGCGTTTCTCGGCCCGCTGATCGGTTCGACCGTGCGAATCCTGTTCGGTTTCGTGGCCGACAAGACCGGCGGCGCGATCCTGACGCAACTGGCCGGCCTGGGGATGATCGGCATCTGCGTCGCCCTGGGCATGACGGGCGTGCTGGCACCGACGTCGGCCGACCAGTTTTCGACGTTCCTTTACCTGATGCTCGGCATGTTCTTCTTCTCGGGCATGGGCAACGCCTCGACGTTCCGTCAATACCCGCTGATTTTCGCCCACAACCCTCGGCAGGGTGCGCAGGTGTTGGGTTGGACCGGCGCGGTGGCCGCCTTCGGGCCGTTCGTTTTCTCGTCGTTGATCGGCGAGACGCTGGCCCGCACGGCCGCCGCCGGCACGAAGAGCGCTTGGCCGTTCTTCGTCGGCGCGGCCGCGTTCTACGCCCTGGCCGTAGCCATCAACTGGTTCTACTACTCCCGCGGGGGCTGTGACCGGCCGTCGTAACGGGAATCCTGAAGCCTCTAGATTGCGAACGCCATGCAACAACGCGTTATCACGATCGTCTTGCTGATCGGCCTGGGTTTCGGCCTGGTCACGCTCGGCTCCGGGATGGCCGCCTGGCGATTGCCGGACAACGAGCGGGGCTACGCGCCTCAGCAGCCTATCGACTATTCCCATCGGCTCCATGCCGGCGAGTTGGGCATCGATTGCCAGTTCTGCCATACCGGGGCCGGCCAGAGCCGCCACGCCGGCATTCCCTCCAGCGACGTCTGCATGAAATGCCACAAGTTCGTCACCAGCTCCTTCGCCGTCCTTCAGGACGAATCGAAGCAAGCCGACGCGGAGAAACGCAAACCACAGCCGATCATCTCCGCGGAGCTCCGCAAACTGTACGACTCGCTGGGACTCGATCAGCAGCTCAACCGCCGGCCCGATGTCCAGCCCCAGTCGATTCCCTGGGTGCGGGTCCACAACTTGCCCGACCATGTCTACTTCGATCATCGAGCCCACGTCGTGGTCGGCGTCACCTGCCAGCGCTGCCATGGCCCCGTCGAATCGATGGAACGGGTGAGGCAGTTCGAGACCCTCTCGATGGGCTGGTGCGTGAATTGCCATCGCGAGACGACCGCCCAGGGAATCGACGGCAAGCCCGTGAATGCTGGCACGAGTTGTGCCGTCTGTCACTACTGAAACCTAGGCCTCGCTCCAGAGACGGAAGACCGACGGAACCATGTCCCCTCGAACCCAGGCA
>VGXH01000715.1 GCA_016873405.1 bacterium | reverse complement strand
GTTTGCCCCTGTACCTGGACATGAACATCGACGAGTACCTGCGCTTCGTCGGCGCGGCGCGCGGCCTCGAGGGCGCGCGGCTGCGCGAGCGGCTGGAGTGGTGCGTGGAGGCCTGCGGCCTGCGCGCCGAGTACCGCAAGAACATCGGCGAGCTGTCCAAGGGCTTCAAGCAGCGCACCGGCCTGGCCCAGGCGCTGATCCACGACCCGGACATCCTGATCCTGGACGAGCCGACCAGCGGCCTGGACCCGCTGCAGATCCTCGGCATCCGCGACCTCATCAAGAGCCTCGCCGGCCACAAGACGATCATCTTCTCCACGCACATCCTGCAGGAGGTCAGCCCGGTGACCGAGCGCGTGGTGATCATCAACGAGGGGCGCATCATCGCCGACGGCACGGTCGGCGAGCTGTCGCGCGGGGCGATGGGCAGCAACCGCGTCTACGTGGGCGCGCGCGCGGACGCCGCCGCGATCGAGGCGGCGCTGCGCTCCCTGCCGGCGGTCGCCGGGCTGCGGCCCCTGCCCGCCGCGGCCGGCGGCTGCCGCTTCGAGGTGCGCGGCCCCTTCAGCGAGGACCTGGTCGGCGCGATCGAGCGCCTGGCCCGCGCCGGCGGCTGGCAGCTGAGCGAACTGCACGAGGCCCCCTACTCGCTCGAGGACACCTTCATCGCCCTGACCCGGCGTGCCCGCGGCCTGCAGGAGGTGGCGTGACATGAACAACGTCCTGAACCTGCGCAGCACGGTCGTGATCTTCAGGCGCGAGTTCGCCGCCTACTTCAACAGCCCGATCGCGTACATCTTCATCATCGCCTTCCTGGTGCTGAACGCGGGGCTGTTCATGACGGGCTTCTTCCTGAACGGCGCGGCCGATCTGCGCGCCTTCTTCGGAAACCTGCCCTTCTTCCTGATCTTCTTCATCCCGGCCGTCAGCATGCGGCTATGGGCCGAGGACAAGCGCCTCGGCACCTTCGAACTGCTGATGACCCTGCCCATGCGCACCGCCGACGTCATGCTGGGCAAGTACCTGGCGGCGCTGGCCTTCTACCTGGTGGCGCTGGCCGGCACGCTCACGCTGCCGATCATGGTCGGCGCGCTGGGCAACCCCGACCAGGGCGCGATCGGCAGCGGCTACCTCGGCGCGGTGCTCCTGGGCGCGCTGTATCTGGGCATCGGGACCTTCACCAGCGGCCTGATGCGCGACCAGATCTCGGCGGTGATCCTCGGCATCATGGCCTGCTTCCTGCTCTTCATCCTGGGCATCCCGGCGGTGGCCGCGACGATCGACGGCTGGGTGCCGGGGCTGGGCTCGCTGCTGCAGAACTACCTGGGGCTGTCCGGGCACTACGAGAACATGCTGCGCGGGGTGGTCGGCGCCGCGGACCTGGCCTACTTCCTGGGCCTGACCGTGGTGTTCCTGATGCTCAACGCCCTGTGGCTGGAAGGGAGGAAGTACTGATGAACAACAAGCCAAGAAACAGCAAACGACGCAACTTCCGCCTGACCTTCGCCGCGGCCGCCGCGCTGCTGGCGGTGATCGCCTTCTTCCTGGTCTCGGTGCTCGGCAACCTGCCCGGCGGGG
>VGXH01000714.1 GCA_016873405.1 bacterium | reverse complement strand
AGTCGCGCGGGTCGAACTTCTCGGGCGTCTCGGCGAAGACCTTGCGGATCGCGCCGGTGATCGCCAGCCGGTTGTCGGTGTCGACGTTGATCTTGCGCACGCCGTGCTTGATGCCCTTCTGGATCGCCTCGATGGGCACGCCGTAGCTCTCCTTCAGCTTGCCGCCGTACCTGTTGATGATGTCGACCAGCTCGCGCGGCACGCTGCTGCTGCCGTGCATCACCAGGTGGCAATTCGGCAGGCGGCGGTTGATCTCCTCGATCACGTCCATCTTCAGCACGTCGCCCTCGGGCTTGCGCGTGAACTTGTAGGCCCCATGGCTGGTGCCGATCGCGACGGCCAGCGCGTCGCAGCCGGTCTCCGCGACGAAGCGCTCGGCCTCGACCGGGTCGGTCAGGTGGGCCATCGCGTCGTCGCCGCTGAGGCCGGCGCCGTGCCCGTCCTCGATGCCGCCGAGGCAGCCGATCTCCGCCTCCACGGTCACGCCCAGCGCGTGCGCCCGCTTCACGACCTGGCGCGTCACCTCGACGTTGTATTCGTAGGAGGCCGGCGTCTTGCCGTCCTCCATCAGCGAGCCGTCCATCATCACCGAAGTGAAGCCCTGGTCGATCGCGCTGAAGCACGTGGCCGGGCTGTTGCCGTGGTCCTGGTGCATGGCGATGGGGATCTTCGGGTTCAGCTCGGAAGCGGCCAGCATCAGGTGGCGCAGGTAGTTGTCGTTGGTGAACGAGCGGGCGCCGCGGCTGGCCTGCACGATGACCGGGCTGTTGGTCTCGGTGGCCGCGGCCATGATGGCCTGGATCTGTTCCATGTTGTTCACGTTGAAGGCGCCCACGCCGTAGCCGTGCTCGGCGGCGTGGTCCAGCAGGACGCGCATCGGGACCAGGGGCATGATCGACTCCTCGCGAGGCGGGCGTGAACGGGGCCGCGGACTGCGGCCAAACCTATAACAAGGGTCGGGGCAAGGCAATGCGCAGGGGACCGGGAAGCGGTCTTTGGCGGTTGCGCCGCCCCGGCGGGCGGCTATCATGGGGCCGGCTTCCATCCCGGAGTGGTTCCGCCATGCCCCTGCGAACCCTGTTGCGCCGCCTCTTCCGATCGGCGCCGGTCCGCGCGGCCGCGCTGCTGCTGCTGCCGTTGGCCGCGAACGCCGCCGAACCGGTCCCGGTGGCGGTCAGCATTCCGCCGCAGGAGTGGCTGGTCGAGCAGGTGGCCGGCCCCCTGGTTGCGGTCAGCGTGCTGGCCGGCCAGGGCCAGTCGCCGGAGAACTTCGCCCCGACGCCGCGGCAGGTGGCCGAACTCCAGCGGGCCCGGGCCTACTTCAGCGCCGGCGTCGCCTTCGAACTGGGTCTGCTGCCGCGCCTGCGCGCGATGCCCGGCGGCCCGCGGCTGGCCGGGCGCGTCCCCCTGAACGACCGCCACGGGACCTGCGGCGGCGACGAGGACCCCCACGCCTGGCTGGATCCTCGCGAGGCGGCGGCCTTCGCCGACACCGTCTGCCGCGTGCTGACCGAACTGGCGCCCGAACACGCCGCGGCGCTGGCCGCCGGCCGTGACGGATTGCGGGCACGGCTGGGG
>VGXH01000713.1 GCA_016873405.1 bacterium | reverse complement strand
GGGTGTGCACCTTCCCGCCCGCGTGCGCCCGAAGGCGAACCGCCTGCAGGTGGTGCTGGGGCTGAGCCGGCGCGGCGAGGCCGAGCGCGCCCGCCTGAGCGGCGAGGTGGACCTGCGGCTGCCCAACCTGGCGGGCAGCGGCCGCGCGTTGCGCGTCGGCTGGCGCGACGACGGAGCCGGGCGTTCGCGTTTCGGCTTCTCTTGGCTGGAGCCGCTGGCGTTCGGCACGCCCCTTGATGCGGCCCTGGCGCTCGACAGCGAGGTGCAGGACGCCCTGTACACGCGGTTCTCGACCGAACTGGGCGCCCGTCTGCCGGTCGTCGCGCTGTGGGGCCTGGAACTGACGGCCGGCCGGGATCGCTCGACGTATCCGGAGGGCGTCCTGGCGCGCACCGATCGCACGCGGGCGCGCGCCGCGCTGACGCACCGCCGCGGCGACCGCGGGCGCAGCGGCTGGGAGGGCGCCTTCGCTGTCGAGTCGGCGTGGCGGTCGGCCCATGCCCGCGAGGGCACGGCCGGCGCGGCGAACCTGGCCGCGGCGGCGCGGCAGCGGATCGTGGCCGGAGACGTCGCCGGCGAGGCGTGGCTCGGCCGGCGCGTGGCGCTGGCGGCGCGGCTATCGGTGCGCCGGCTCGACGGCGGCGAGCGCGAGGCGACCCTCGCCGAGCAGTTCCGCTTCGGCGGCGCCGCGTCGCTGCGCGGCTACGGCGAGGGCGAGTTCCACGGCGTCGAGGCAGCCTGGGGAGGCCTCGAATGGCGCCTCGGGCCGCCGCGGGGCTCGCGCCTTTACACCTTCTGGGACGTGGGGTACTTTGGCTTCTGGGCCGACGCCGCGGCCGCGGCAGGCGACCGCGCGCTCCGACGCGGCTGGCCGCGGGGCTACGGCTTGGGACTGCTGGCGCGCACGCCCGGCGGCGACCTCTCGCTGGCGGTGGGGTTCCCCGGCACGGTCGATTTCGACCTGGCCAAGCTGCACGTCACGCTGCTCGAGTCCTTCTGATCGCGACCAGCCGGCCGCCGTCGCGCCCGGCGGGCCGCCGCCGTGGAGGCCCATGCCCGATCGCCCCGCCGACGACCGCCTGCCGCCGGACCCGGCCGTCGCCCGCGCCGAGGCCGACCGCCTCCGCGCGGAACTGCGCCGCCACCGTCACCTCTACTACGTCGAGGCCGCGCCCGAGATCACCGATGCGGAGTACGACGCGCTCGAACGGCGCCTGGTGGCCCTCGAGGCGCGCTGGCCGGAACTGGCGGCCGGGGACACGCCCACCGGCGAGGTGGGCGCGGACACCGACGCGCGCTTCCCGAGCCTGCCGCACAGCCGGCCCATGCTCAGCCTGGCCAACAGCTACGAGCCGGCGGAGGTCGACGAGTTCGTGGCGCGCCTGCGCCGGGACCTGACCGGGCCGTCGGCGGTCCAGCCGCTGCGGTTGACCGTGGAGCCGAAGATCGACGGCGTCGCGCTGGCGGTGCGCTACCGCGACGGTCGGCTGGAGGCCGGCCTCACGCGCGGCGACGGCCGCCGGGGCGACGTCATCACGGCCAACGCCGCGACCATCGCCGGGATCCCGTCGCGCCTGGGGG
>VGXH01000712.1 GCA_016873405.1 bacterium | reverse complement strand
CGGCGCGAGCCCGAGGCCGGGGTCGCCCTGGCGGCGCCGTGGGCCGTCCTGGCGGGCCTGGCGGCGGCGGTGGGACCGGCGGACTGGCAGGTCGAACTGGTCCTGGTGGACGACGACGCGATGGCGGGCCTGAACCTGGCCTACCGCGGGAGCGAGGGACCGACCGACGTGCTCTCGTTCTCCTACCTGCTCGCCGAGGGGCCCCACGCGCCCGACCTGCCGGCCGGCCGGCACGGCGCGCGCCGGGACCTGTGGCTGGAGCCGGGTCCGGTCGGGACGGACCGGCCGCCGCTGGTGGGCGAGGTGGTGCTGGCGCCGGGCTTCATCGCGCGCCGCTGCGCGGAGCGGGGCTGGCCGCTCGACCAGGAAATGGCGTTGCTCGTGGTGCACGGGTGCCTCCATATTCTGGGCTGGGATCACGAGACCGAGGCCGACCACCGCGCGCTGCGGGAACTGGAAGCCTCGGTCCTGCGCGGGTTCGGGCTGCCGCATCCGCTGGCCGAAGGGCAGGACACGTGAGCGCCGCGACGTCGATGGGTCAGGGCACCGCCCTGCTGATCGCCCTGGCCGCCTGGGGCGCGGCCATGCTGCTGGGCGGCCTGATGGCCGCCTGGTACCGCGTCAGCGGGCTGTTCCGCAACGGCCTGCTCGAGGACCGCGCGACCGGGGCCGTGCTGGGCGACTACCTGCGGAACGACCGCCGCTTCCAGGTCACGGTGGGGGCGCTCTACCTCGGCTGCTCGCTGATCGGGGGCTGGGCGCTCGGGCGCGCGCTCGAGCAGGCCTGGCCGACGGCGGGCGCCCTGCGCTTCCTGGTCGTGTTCGGCCTCGGCTCGACCCTGGTGTGGTCGCTGGGCGGGTTGCTGCTGCGTTCGCTGGCGGCCGGGGCGGCGCTCGGCTACGCGCGCGTGGTGGGCGCGCTGCTGCTGCCGCTGTGCTGGCTGCTGCGCCCGTGGGCCACGCTGCTGCTGGCGATCATGGACCGCTTCGACGACACGCTGTGGTCGGGCGACATGCAGCCGCACCTGTCGACGGGCGAGATCCGCAGCCTGATGACCGACGAAGGCGAGGACGCCGCGCTGGACGAGGACGAGCGCGAGATGATCCAGAGCATCTTCAGCTTCCACGACACCGCCGTGCGCGAGATCATGGTGCCCCGCATCGACATGGTGGCCCTCGACGGCGACGCCACCGTGCTGGACGTGGTGCCGACGGTCATCGAGCAGGGGCACTCGCGCCTGCCCGTCTACGAAGGCAGCGTGGACAAGGTCGTCGGGGTCCTCTACTCGAAGGACCTGCTGCGCCTGGTGCAGGACGGGCGCTTCGCGGCCGAGGGCCGCAAGGTGTCGGACCTGGCGCGGCCGGCGTACTTCATCCCCGAGAGCAAGAAGATCGACGACGTGCTCGACGAGTTCCGGTCCAAGCGGATCCACATGGCGGTCGTGATCGACGAGTACGGCGGCACCGCCGGCCTGGTCACGCTCGAGGACGTCATCGAGGAGATCGTCGGGGACATCGAGGACGAGTTCGACGAACAGGAGGACCTGGTCTCCTGGGTGGACGAGTGCACGGTGCGCCTGG
>VGXH01000711.1 GCA_016873405.1 bacterium | reverse complement strand
TACCCGCAGGCCGAGGTCGCCGCCCTGCTCGGGATCAGCGAAGGCACCGTGAAGTCGCAACTGCACCGCGCCCGCGCCCTGCTGCGGGCCATGTTCGAGGAACCGGGGAGGACCCGCGATGCGTGAACCCGATGCCGACCGCGTGCCCGGCGCGGACGCCTGGCGGGACACCTTCGACCGGCAGGTCGCAACGGCGGCCGCGCGCCTGCGCGAAGGCGGCGTCGAGCCGGCCCGCGACCTGTGGCCGGAGTTGGCGGCGGCCCTGGACGCGGCCGGCGACGCGCACCGCGACGCGCACCGCGACGCGCGCCACGGTGCGCACACCGGCCGACGCGGCGCGCGGCCGGCCTGGCCGCGGTGGTCCCAGGCCGCGCTGGCCGCGAGCGTCGTGCTCGCGATCGGCCTGGGCCTGACCACGCGTGGACCGGCGCCCGGCGGCACCGCAGGCGCGCCCGCGGCCGTGCCTGCCGACGGGCCCGCTGCCATGGCGACGCCGTCGCCCGCATCGTCTGCCGCCGCCTCGCCGGTCGCCGCCGCGCGCGAGGGCCTGCGGGCCGTCGCGGCGGCGCTGGCCGAGGTCGAGGCCGCGCTGTCCCAGTCTCCCGACGACCCGGACCTGTCCCGACTGGTCCTGATGATCCACCACTCGCGCGGGCGGCTGCTGCGCCTGCAGGCCGAAAGCGGCGCCCGGGAAGCCCGGCGCAGCCCGGCCTGAACCGCGCGTAACCCGAAGGAGTAGTCGCCATGAACCGCACTGCCCTTGCCACCCTGGCCGGGAGCGCCCTGGCCCTGTTGCTCGGCGCGATGCCGGCCGCGGCCGTCGACCGCACGGTGTCCGAGCAGGGAGCCATGCCCGCCGACGGCCAGGTAGCGATCGAGAACCTCGCCGGCAGCGTGAAGGTCGTCGGCTGGGACCGCGCCGAGATCAGCGTCACCGGCACGCTCGGCGACGACGTCGAGCGCCTGGACTTCAGCGCCGGCGCCCGCGCGAGCGTCGAGGTGATCTACAAGGAGCGCCACCGCCGCTGGGGCGAAACCGGCTGCGACGTGCTCGGCGCGGACGGCGGGGCCAACCTGACGGTCCAGGTCCCGCGCGGCTGCCAGCTCGAGGTCGAGGTGGTGGCCGCCGGCGTCGACGTGTCGGGCCTGAGCGGCGACATCGAGGTGACGTCCGTCAGCGGCGACGTCGACGTGCGCGGCGCCTGCCGCCGGCTCGAGGTGGAGTGCGTCAGCGGCAACGTGGAGATCGACGGCGCCGGCCGGACGACCGAGGTGGGGACCGTCTCGGGGAACCTGAAGGTGCGCTGCGACGACGCCGCGCTGGAGGTCGAGACGGTGACCGGCGAGGCGACCGTCGACTGCGCGAGCCTGCGCAGCCTCGAGGCCAGCACGGTCAACGGCGCCATCGCGGTGTCCGGACGACCGGCCCGCGGCGCCGTGATCGAGGCCGAGTCGGTCAACGGCTCGCTGACCCTGGCCGTGCCCGGCGACGTCGGCGCCGCCTTCGAGGTCACGACCTTCAACGGCGACATCGAAAACGCCTTCGGCCAGAAGCCGAAACGCACCGACCGCTACGCGCCGCGC
>VGXH01000710.1 GCA_016873405.1 bacterium | reverse complement strand
AGCTGATGAACCGCATCGGCAACAAGATGATCCGCCCGACGACGATCCCGCAGGCCCTCGACGAGCTGAAGATCGAGCAGGCGATCGCCCGCGAGGCGCTGCGCCTGTCCTTTATCCAGCACAAGCAGTTCGCGGTGGGGCTCAAGGGCGTGCAGAAGGAGCGCACGATCTCCGACGCCTTCGATCAGAGCGCCTCGGGCGAGACCCTCGTCGACATGATGGCCCTGGACCTGCTCGTCGGCTCGGGCGGCGTGCTCAGCCACGCGCCGCGCCGCCACCAGGCCGCGCGCATGCTGATCGACGCCTTCCTGCCCGAGGGCGTCACCCAGCTCGCCGTGGACTCCATCTTCATGATGCCGCAGCTCGGCGTGCTCTCCACGGTGAACGAGCGCGCGGCCACCGAGGTCTTCGACAAGGACTGCCTGATCCACCTCGGCACTTGCGTGGCGCCGGTCGGCCCGGCCAAGCCAGGCCGCAAGGTGCTGGACCTCGTCCTGACCTTGGCGGACGGCAGCAAGGTGGAGCGCGAGCTGAACCAGGGTGAACTCCTCCTCGTGCCGGCCGCGCGCGAGGATCGCGTCCGCGCGGTGCTGCGCCCGATCAAGGGCCTCGACGTCGGCGCCGGCAAGGGCCAGGAGCTGCAGACCGAGCTGCGCGGCGGCGTCGTCGGCCTCATCTTCGACGGCCGCGGCCGGCAACCCTTCGCGTTGCCCGAGGACGCCACCCGCATCGCCAAGCTTCGCGAGTGGAGCCTGGCGACGGCCGAGTACCCCGAGAGCGAAGTCAGCCAGGGCGCCGTCGTCTAGCGCCCGCCTAGGACGAGAAGGAGAGGCCGCGATGGCCCACGCCTACACACCCGGTCTGAAGGTCCTCAAGGAAGCCCGCGTCGCCAAGACGCGCATGCTGCCGCTCAAGGGCGAAGTGCGCGTCGCGGCCGGCGAAGCCGTCGAGCCCGCGACCGTCGTCGCCGCCACCGAGCTGCCCGGCAACGTGCAGATGGTCAACGTCGCCGCCCAGCTCAACGTGGATCCGGCCGACGTCGGCGAGTGCATGCTGAAGCGCGAGGGCGAGAAGGTGAAGAAGGGCGAGCCGATCGCGCGCAGCCGGGGCATCTTCGGCCTCTTCAAGACCACGCTCGCCAGCCCGGCCGACGGCACCGTCGAGAGCGTCTCGGGGGTGACCGGCCAGGTCGTCCTGCGCGAGGCGCCGATCCCCGTGCAGGTCGACGCCTACATGACCGGCAAGGTCATCGAGGAACTGCCGCAGGAGGGCGTGGTCGTCGAGACGACGGGCGTGTTCATCCAGGGCATCTTCGGCATCGGCGGCGAGCGGCAAGGTGAGATCAAGGTAGTCGTCTCGCGGCCGGACGAGGAGCTGACGGCCGAGCACCTGAGCCCCGACTGCAAGGGCAAGATCCTCGTCGGCGGCGCCTTCATCAGCCTGGCGACGCTGCGGCAGGCCGGGCAGCACGGCGCGGCGGCGGTGATCGTCGGCGGCTTCAACTACCAGGACCTCAAGCCGCTGCTCGGCTACGACCTCGGCGTCGCGATCACGGGCAGCGAGGAGATCCCGACCGCGCTCGTGCTC
>VGXH01000709.1 GCA_016873405.1 bacterium | reverse complement strand
CCCCGCCGGCGTGCCGGTTCTGCGCGCAGTGGCCGGCCTGCTGGGCGGCGTCGGTTCCTCCTTCGCCTTCGTGTTCCTCGGCTCGCTGTTGGGCATCCTCGTCCTGTTCGCGCCGCCCATCGTCGTCATGGGCATGACCAGCCCCTGCCTGATCCGGGAACTGGCGCGGCAGGGCCGGGTCGGCGCCGCGGCCGGGCGGGTGTTCGCGCTGTCGACGGTGGGCAGCGTGCTGGGCACGTTCCTGCCGGTGCTGATCTTCATCCCCGCGCTGGGCACCGCGCGCACGATCGTGGTCTTCGCCGGATTGCTGCTGGCGGTGGTCGTGCTGGGCCTGGGGTTGCGACTGCGCGGGGCCGGCGCTGCCGTCGGCGTCACGGCCCTGGGGGCGATGCTGGCGCTGGCGGCGCTGCTGCCGCTGCCGACGCCGCGGCGGACGCCGGGGCTGATCCACGCCGCCGAGTCGGCCTACCAGTACCTCGAGGTGTTCGACCGCGGCTCGCTGCGCTTCCTGGCCTTCAACGACGCCCTCGGCTTCCAGACCGTGGCCAACCGCGAGGGCCCGCTCACCGGCTTCTACTACGACTACTACGCGCTGCTGCCGCTGCTGCTGGAACGGCCGGCCGAACGGGCGCTGGTCATCGGCCTCGGCGGCGGGATCATCGCCAACCAGTACCGCTACTTCCACCCGGCGCTGGCGGTGGACGGTGTGGAGATCGACCCGGCCGTGATCGACGTTGCCAAGCGGTACTTCGCCCTGAACCCCGCCACGCACGTGTTCGCCGCGGACGGCCGCATCTTCGCCGCGCGGCCCGGGCCGGCCTACGACGTGGTGGTGATCGACGCCTACACCAATCAGATCTACGTGCCGTTCCACCTGGCCACGTGCGAGTTCTTCGCCGAGGTCAGGGGGCGTCTGGCCCCGGGCGGCCTGGTGGCGATGAACGTCTCGGCCGCGCGCGAGGAGGCGCCGCTGCTGCAGGGGATCTGCGCCTCGCTGCAGGCCGTCTTCCCGCGCGTGTATCGGCTGCGCGTGCCCGGTTCGAACGATTTCATCGTGCTGGCCTCGACGCGCGAATTGACGCTGCCGGCCCCCGCCGGCGCGCACGGACCCGGGCTGGCGCCCCTGGCCGACCGCTTCGCGCGGGGTCTCCTGCCCGCCCCCGTCACCGGCGCCGCGGTCCTGACCGACGATCGCGCCGCGGTCGAGCGCATGGTGGACTGGGAGCTGCTGGCGCGGAACATCCGGCCGGCCGCCGCCGCGCACCGGCCTTGACGGCTGACGGCTTGGGGCGCCGCCCGCCAGAGGCCGCCCGCCGTGGACTGCCCGTCGCAGACTGCCCGTCGTGGACTGCCCGCCGCAGACTGCCCGTCGCAGACTGCCCGTCTCAGACTGCCTCTTGCCTTCGTGCGGCCGTCTGCTACCATCGCCGGCTAAGCGTCGCCCAACCCCGTGACCGGAGTGCCCCTATGCCGCTGTTCAACAAGTCCACGCAGCAGCTCGCGCTGCAGATCGACGGCTTCCTTGACGCCGTCGCCGAGGGAGCGCTCGTCTTTCGCGAGGGCGTCCACTCCTACCTGGCCGGCGACGGC
>VGXH01000708.1 GCA_016873405.1 bacterium | reverse complement strand
CCCGCACGGGCAGGAAGTCGTGCAGCCGCAGCAGTCGCAGCGATCCGCCCTGGAACGACAGGTACTCCTGTCCGCCCACGCGCTGGATGTCGCCGGCCGCGACCTTCTCGATGCGGGCGATCAGCGCCAGGTTGAGCGCGAAGCGCTCGCCGTCCGGCGCGTTGCGGAACAGCAGCAGCGTCTGGCTCTCGGTCCGATCGAGGTAGCTGTCGGTGCCGTCGTCCGGCTGCGGCGCCGACGCCGTTTCGGTGAAGCGCAGGCCCGCGGACTCCGCGATGCCCAGGACGTCCAGGATCATCGCCACCGAACCGTCGCCCATGATGGTCGCGCCGGCGTAGCAGCGCGCCTCCTTCAGCGAAGCCGGGAGCTGCTTGACCACGATCTCCTCGCTGTCGAGCACCTCGTCGACGATCAGCCCGTAGCGATTCCCGCCCGTCTTGAGCACGGCGACGTGAGTCGTCGCTCGTTCGTTGCCGGTCCCCGGCTCGATGCCGAGCAGTTCGGACAGCCGTACCAGGGGCAGCAGGTGCCCGCGCAGGCGCATCACCTCCGCGCCCTGCACGTGCTCGATCCGCTGGTCGTCGCGGCCCCTCCGCAGGCGCACCAGTTCGTCGAGGCTCACCTGCGGCAGCGCGAACCGCCGGCCGCAGGCCCTGACCAGCAGAGAGGGTATGATCGCCAGGGTGAGCGGCAGCTTCAGGCGGATGCGCGTGCCGATCCCGACCCGGCTGTCGATCTCGATGCTGCCGCCGAGGCTCTCGATGTTCGTGCGCACCACGTCCATGCCGACGCCGCGACCCGAGATGTCGCTGACCTGCTCGGCCGTCGAGAACCCCGGCGCGAACACCAGCAGGATCGATTCGCGGTCGTCGAGGCGCGCGGCCTGCTCCGCGGAGAGGACCCCCTTCTCGACGGCCTTGGCCCGGATCCGCGCCGGATCGATGCCGCGACCGTCGTCCTGGATCTCGATGTTGACCTGGCCGCCCTCGTGGAAGGCCCGGACGTCCAGGCGTCCCACCCGCGGCTTGCCCGCCGCCTCGCGCTGCGCCGGCGCCTCGAACCCGTGGTCCAGGGAATTCCGGATCAGGTGATTGAGCGGATCGGAGAGCGCCTCGACGATCGACTTGTCCAGCTCGACCTCGTTGCCGGTCACCACCAGGTCGATCTCCTTGCCCGTTTGCCGGGAGAGCTGCCGGACCTGGCGCGGCAGTTTGCCGAAGACGGTCTCGATCGACTGCAGGCGCGTGCGCATGATGTTCTCTTGCAGATTGGTGGTGACCGTGTCCAGGTTCACCATCGTGGCGTTCAGGCCGGGCAGTTCGCTGAGCCGGCCCGCCAGCGACTGCGCGACGCGACTGCCCAGATCGGCCACGATCCGCTCGATGTGTTCGGCTCGGTCGTGGGCCTCGTCCGTCCTGCCGGCGCCGCGGCAGCCCTCCAGCGTCCCGCGCAGGCGCCGCTGCGCCTCGGCGACGGCCGCCTGCGTGACCGCGAGCACCGATTCGCCCGCCGCGGTCTCGCTGAATCGCCGGTCCACGGCCTGGAGCAGCTGGTTGCGCGCCAGGACGAGCTCGCCCGCCAGGTTCATCAGGCGGTTCCC
>VGXH01000707.1 GCA_016873405.1 bacterium | reverse complement strand
GGGGGATCCCGCCGCTATCGCCCAGGGAGGGGGCCCGCATCCATGGGCCTGCGCATCACGACCAACGTGGCGGCGATGACCGCCCAGCGGCACCTGGCCAACGCCAACGCCCGCGTGAACCGCTCCCTGGAGCGGCTCAGCAGCGGCCTGCGCATCAACCGGGCCGCCGACGACCCGGCCGGGCTGGCGATGAGCGAGCGGCTGCGCGGGCAGATCCGCGCGCTGGACGTGGGCGTGCGCAATGCCGGCGACGGCATCTCCCTGCTGCAGATCGCCGACGGCGGGCTGGAATCGATGGCGGACCTCCTGATCCGCCTGACCGAGCTGGCCGAGCAGGCGATGACCGGCACCGTCTCGAACCAGCAGCGCGGCTATCTGGACCAGGAGTTCCAGGCGCTGGTCGAGGAGATCGACCGCGTCGCCGCCAGCCTCGAATTCAACGGGCGCAACCTGCTGGACGGCTCCGGCGGCGACGCGCGGATCGATCTGGGCGACGGGTCCGGCGGCGGCATCGCGCTGGATCTGGGGCGCTCGTTCACCGCGGCCGCGCTGGGGCTGGACACGCTGACCGTGGCCGGGGATCCGGCTGCCTGGGCCGAGCAGCCGCTGCCGGCTCTGCGCGCCGCGCAGCAGCAGATCAGTTCCGGCCGCGCCTCGTTCGGGGCCTCGCAGAACCGCCTCGAGTCCGCGATCCGCCTGCTGCAGAACCAGCAGGAGAACCTGTCGGCGGCCGACAGTCGCATCCGCGACGTCGACTACGCGGCGGAGATCAGCGAGCTGACCAGCGCGCAGATCCTGCAGCAGATGGCCGTCGCGATGCTGGCGCAGGCACAGAGCCAGCCGGCGCTGGCGCTGCAACTGCTGGGGCTGGACCGGAGCCGGCGGCGGTTCTGACGGCGATTCCGCTGGCCCGCCGGCCACTGCCCGTGATTGAATCGTCCGGTCGCCGTCGCGCACCCCGCAGCCCCGGACGCGTGCCCGCCATGCCGCTGCCCCCGCCGCTTCGCCGCCTCGACGCCGGACGCGCGCTGACCGCGGCGGTGGTGCTCGCGTTCGCGCTGCTGGTCGCCCTGCGCTTCGACGAGGCGCCCGTCGGCGCGATGACCGACGATGCGATCTACGTGGAGACGGCGCGCTCGCTGGCCGAAGGGCTCGGTCCGGCGCTGAACGTGGGCCCGGACGCGCCGGCCGCCGATCCGGGCATCTTTCCCCCCGGCTTCCCGCTGCTGCTGGCGCCGCTGGCGCTGGCGTTCCCGGCTTCGCTGGCCGCGCTGAAGGCGGTGCCGCTGCTGGCGGCGCTGCTGCTGCTGCCGCTCTGCCGGCGGCTGCCGGCGCCGGACGTGGGCGCGGACGCGGTTGCCGCGCGCGTGGCCCTGCCGGCGCTGGTGCTGCTCAACCCGTGGGTCGTGGGTTGGGCCGGGCGCGTGCTCAGCGACCTGCCCTACACGGCGCTCTCGCTGGCGGCGCTGCTGCTGTTCGAACCCTGGCGGCGGGCGCCGCGACCGGCGGCAGGCAGCACGCTCCGGCTGGCGTTGCTGGCGGCGTCGGCGCTGCTGGTGCGCAGCGTCGGCCTGGCGCTGCTGCTGGCGATGGCCCTTGGGG
>VGXH01000706.1 GCA_016873405.1 bacterium | reverse complement strand
ACGAGGAGCGTGCCGCCGGCGCCGGCCGCGCCGAGTGGGACGGACAAGACGCGGGCGGGCGGGCGGTGGGAGCCGGCGTGTACTTCGTGCGCGCGCGGGCGGGGGCGCAGGAGCGGATGGTCAAGGCGACGTTGGTGAAATGAGGCCGCGCGCCGCAATTGGCGCTGGCCGTTGAAGCGTGATGGACCTGCGCGGGGCGCCCCCACGGGCGCCCCGGTTCCCTGTCCTCCTACTGCACCAGCATCTTGACGTCCGGGAATCCCATCAGCCGCAGCAGGTAGCAGTTGGCCGCCGCCGCGCCCGGATCGTCGTCGAAGCAGACCAGTTCCGCGTAGCGCGGCACGCCGGCCTTGGCCAGGGCCTGCCAGATCTCATGCGCGGCCTTCGGCGCGCCGTGTTCATCGAGCAGGCTGCCATAGGGGACGTGCACGACCGTGCCCGCTGGCGCCTGGGCCGGCAGCGCCGGGCCCGACGCGACGAAGACCTTGGGATAGGCCCCCCGCGTGGCGGCCGGATCGGCGATGACCACGCCCGGGCGCGGGGACGCCGCGTAGTCCACGGCGTCCACGCACTGGTCCTTGGGCGAGGTGCGGGGGCCGACGATCGTCGCCTCCTTCGCCACCGTGATGCCGGCGGGCGCCCACGCTGCGGCCGGGTCCATGAGGATCGAGACCTTGCGCTGCCCGGCGCCCTCGAGCGCCACCCAGGCCAGCGCGGCCTCCGGCGTCAGCCCGGCGCCCGAAACGATGACGGCTTCGTGGGCCGGATCGACGCCCGCCGGCCCGAGCACGGCCGCCAGTCCCGGCGCGTCGGCCAGGTGGGCGGCGAACACCTCCCGGGGGATGTTCAACGCGAACGGCACGTGCCCCTCGGCATAGGCCGCAGCCGGACGCACGTCGACGATGCTCACCTGCGAACTGCCGTACATCCTGAGCATCGGCCCGCCGAAAGACCTCACCCAGCTTGCGTCCCGCATCAGGTACGGTGCGTCGTAGGTCCAGTAGGGCAGCTCGCGCTCGTCTCCGAGCCAGCCCAGTTCCGACTCGACGTAGAGCTCCACCTTCGGATACCCGGCCAGGAAGCGGAGCGCGAAGAACGGCACGCTCGCCGCCACGCCGCCGCCGCAGTAGGTGTAGATGGTCTCGTCGCGCCCGACGCCCAGATAGTCCAGCAGGCGCCGGATCTCCGCCGGCGACTTGAACGTCTTGTCCGCGTTGTAGAAGTCGGCGCTCGGCAGCAGGATGCCGTGCGGGATGTGGCCGGGCCGGTCGAATGGCGCGGTCTCGCCGAAGTGCCAGTCGGCGCCCAGGGCCTCCAGCAGCGCGTACTGTTCCGGCGAGCCCGAGGCCGCCAGCACCTCGGGCGTGCGCACGCGCGCGTCCTCGCGCAGGTCCCGGATCGTGAACGTGCCGGGCACGGGCGCGGGTGTGGGTTCCGCGGTGACGGGCAGGCCCAGTTCGACCCACTTGGCCAGGCCTCCGTCCAGCAGCAGCAGGTCCTGCGCCGGGTAGCCGTAGTAGTAGAGAGAGAAGAACCCGCGCGTGGCCATCATGTTCGCGCCCTGGTCGTAGAGGACGACCTTGCGGCCCTTGCTCAGTCCCC
>VGXH01000705.1 GCA_016873405.1 bacterium | reverse complement strand
GCCGTTTACCGCGGCAACCCGTTCCAGATCGAGGTGGGCCTGGCCTACGGCGGCCAGCTGCCCGGCGACGATCTGGCCAAGGTGCTGCGCTTCGCCAACCGCGTGCCGCTGCTCTACCAGGCCTCGGCCTGCGCCGTGCACAAGGCCGTGCTGACCAGCAGCTGGCGCAACTACGGTCTGCAGCAGAGCAAGGGCGCGCTGCCGACCGGCCCGCTGGTCATCCTGGTGCACATGGCCTCGGTCTGGGTGCCGTTCACCAGCGAGTCGAAGGAAGCCGTCGCGCACTACCCGGAGATCGTCAAGGAGATCCGCCTGGCGCTGCAGGAGGCCGGCCGCCGCCTGGGCTCGCACATCCGCCGCCGCGCCCGCGAGAAGGACGCGCTCAAGAAGCAGAGCTACATCCAGAAGTACATCCCGCACATCGGCGACGCGCTGCAGTCGATCCTGGCCATCTCGGACGCCGAGCGCGCCGAGGTGATCACCACCCTGACCGACACCCTCGAGCGCAGCCGCAAGCTGTAGCCGCCCCACCACGCAGGAGCGCCGCCATGGCCGACGGGAAGAAGAAGAAGAGCGCGAAGAAGAAGGCCGCCCCCGGGCGCGACGCCGGCGCGGGCGCCGGCCAGGGCGAACTGGGCTTCGACCGCCCGCAGCCGCCGCGCGCGGCGCGGCCCGTCCGCCCGGCCGTCGACGACGATGACGCGGACCAGGCGCTGGCCCCCCGCGGCGCCGGCGTTCCTGACGAGGACGGCGGCACCCTGCCCGGCGCCGGCACGGGCGCGGGCGCGAGCGCAGGCGGCCCGCCGCGCCGCGCCGGCAGGCCGGCCACCGGCGGCGAGCGCAAGCCCTCGTTCAGCCCCGTCTCGCGCCGCATCCGCAGCGAGTCGGCGGTCATCAAGGACAAGATCCTGCTCGGCCAGAAGCCGATGATGAAGTTCCCGCTGCGCTCGCTGGCCAACGTCGACTACAACGCCAAGACCGGTTACTTCAAGCTGAAGGGCAAGCAGAAGGAGCGCACCCTGACCGTCAACACGGTCAAGACCTTCGCCCAGACGCTCAAGATGATGGCCCTGTCGAAGGAGCTGATCGAGACCGACGACATCGCCACCAAGCGGGAGGCCTACTACGTCAGCAAGAACTGGGCGGAGGCGCGCTTCAAGGAGCAGCCCGAGTCCGACACGGTGATGGAGGACGTCGAGGCCTTCTTCGCCGTCAACCGCGAACAGCTCGGCTTCGTGCCGGAGGAAAAGGGCGGCGACGTGGCCGGCCAGCTGGTGGTCATCGACCACGACCGCGACACCGGCGAGGAGCTGCGCATCGACTGCACCCGCTTCGGCAGCGGCGCCTACTCCATCCCCATCTCCGTCGAGCACCTGAAGTTCGAGACCGACGCCACGTTCATCCTCTGCATCGAGACCGCCGGCATGTTCCAGCGCCTGGTCAAGCACAACTACTGGAAGACCGCGCGCTGCATCCTGGTCTCCCTCGGCGGCGTGCCCACGCGGGCCTGCCGCCGCTTCGTCCGCCGCCTGGCCGACAGCTACGGCCTGCCGGTCTACGTCTTCGTCGATGGCGACCCCTACGGTTTCTCCAACATCTACCG
>VGXH01000704.1 GCA_016873405.1 bacterium | reverse complement strand
CGGTCGAGGACGCCCGCGACGAGGTGTACTACAAGACGATGTGGAAGTTCCGGCGCGGGATGTTCTACGTCGTTCTTGAGGCCAACACCATGTGGTACGAGTTGCCAGAGGACTTTCACAAGCTCGCCACGTTCATCTCGCGAAACACGACCGACGCGATGATCACGTTCAAGACCTACGACGACCTGATGCTGGAGTTCCCGAACCTGCGGATGTTCCCGCCGGGAACGGGCGTTGCGTCCATTCCGAGCACACTCCAGGCCGCCAGCCAGACCAACACCATCGGCACGCCTGACTACTGCACCGACTATCTGGGCTATCTCGGGCTGTGCCCGATGCCCGACGCTGCGTTCGTGACGCTCGAGGGCCGGCTCTACGCCCAATACTGGAAGCACGCTCCGGCGCTGGTGAGCGACTACGACGACATCGGGCTGCCGCGGGAGTTGTGGTCGGCGCATCATCATCTGGCTCTGTCGAGGCTGAAGAAGGCCGTCGAGTACGGCGACTGGGAGGCCGACCGAGCCGTCGGCCAGCGCGAACTGTTCCTTGCGTCGGCGTCTCAGGGCGACCCCATGAACGCCAACGTGAACCAAGCCGACAGCATCAACTACAACGAGTAGGTGATCATGGGCTACGAGGAACGGGCACAAGATAACCCGATCCGCCAGTTCAGCGGGCTGAACGTGGTCGATAACGAACTCGGCCTGCCAGAAGGCGACAGCCCCTCGCTGGTGAACGTGGACCTGCACCCGGAGGGGTCGCTGCGGAAGCGGTTTGGGTGCACGGCGCTGACGGGGCCGACAGACGAGGACAAGATCGAGGCCGTCATGGCGCTGGTCCAGCCGGAGGTGTCGACCCCGTGGGTCTACTGCATCGCCGGCGGAAAGATCTACCGCACTGCCGATCCTGGGGTGTGGGCCTGGGAGGAGTGCGAGGCCGACCCGGCGTACACGCTGCCGGCGCAAACGGCCTGGGGGCGCGAGAACTCGCGCTACCTTGACGGCTCGACCGAGCGCCCGTCGGTGCTGTACCTGCCGCGGTCGAACGGGGCGCCGCTGATCGCCATCGGGGCAGACGACGCATCCGAGGACATCCTTGAACTGACGGCGGCGGCCTACGGCGACGGCTCAGAGGGGTCCGGCTCCTACGGATATCCCATCGACGAAACGGTGGGCGGCCTTCTGATGTATAAGGGGTGGGGCGAGGATTACTGGCCGACCCATATGCGTCTGATCGGCCTCGGGCGCGGCTCGCGGATGTTCGCGTGGGGCTTCTCTGACGGCCGCATCTGCTACTCGGCTCTGGACCAGCCGCAGCACTTCCAGCGCGCTAACATGGATGACGCCGCTGCCGAGTTCCAGCCGCTCATTGACGGCGGTTGGTTCATCGCCCGTCCCGGCGATGGCGACCTACCAGTCGCCGTTGTGGATATGTTCTCGTACATCGTCGTGTTCAAGAGGCACCGCACGCTGATCTACTCGGGCGATGTCGGTGACGATGGCTCATTCACCGTGGCCGCAGACTTTGCTGTCGGATGCGTCTCCGACAGGGCGTGGGCCAAGGTCGGCAACGACCTGCTCTTTTGGGGGTACGATGGCGTCCCC
>VGXH01000703.1 GCA_016873405.1 bacterium | reverse complement strand
GGGGGCGGCCTGAGGACGGCCGGCTCAGCGCCCGTCCGCCGCCTGCTTCTCGCGATCCCGATACAGCGCCAGCGACTGCTCCAGCACGGCCGCCTGCTCCGGGTCCAGCTTGCGCAGCTCGGCCAGCTCCGCCTCGGCCTCCGCCACGCGGCCCAGCGCCAGGTAGGTCTCGCCGCGGTATTCGCGCGCCAGCGCGAACTTCGGGTCCAGCTTGATCGCCTTGCCGTAAGAGGCCAGCGAGTGCTCCAGCTTGCCCACGCGCCGGTAGCAGTAGCCCAGGTAGTTGTGGGACTCCTTGTGGTCCGGCTTGAGCGACACGGCGCGCGCGAAGTCGGCGATGGCCGCCTCGTACTCGCGCAGCGCCTTGCCGTCCGGCTTCGCCGAGTAGTCGAAGGCGTACACCTTCGAGGCGCCGGTGCCCATCGCGTCGGCCTTCTTCACCTTGGCGACGCCCTCGTTGTAGGCGGCCAGCGCCTTGGCCGTGCTGGCGTCGGCCTTGGCGGCGGGAGCCTGCGGCGGCGAGCCGCCGGCCAGGGCGGCCACCGGAAGCAGCAGGGCCGCGACCGTGAGCAGGATCGCGAGCGGGCGGGAGGGCTTGCGCATGGCGTCTCCGTTCGTGGCGTGTGCGGGTGAACCCGACTTCGTCCCCGCCACGTTAGCCGCGCCGCCGCCGGTCCGCCACGGACGCGCGCGGCCCCGCTACGAGGACAGCAGCACGATCCCGCCCACGGTCAGCAGCATGCCGAGCGCGGTCTTGATCGTCAGCGCCTCGCCCCCGATCGTCAGCGCCAACAGCGCGCCGAACAGCGGCGAGGTGAAGGCGATCGGCATCACCTTGGTCAACGGCGCCTGCTTGAGCGCCGCGTAGAAGCAGAGCATGCCGAACGAGCCCGCCACCAGCCCGCCGCCGACGATCATGTAGAGCAGCGACCGGGGCCCCGCCTGCGCAACGAACTTCCACTGCGGCGCGCTGACGGCCGCCAGCACCGCCAGCGCCGTGGCCGTGCGGATGGTGATGCCCAGCTGCGGCGGCAGGTTGCCCAGCGCCAGGCCGCGCTTCTCGAAGTAGCCGCCCAGGCCCCAGGCGGCGGCGGTCAGCAGGGCCAGCAGTTGCGGTTTCATCTCCCTGAGGGCTCCCGGTTGTTCGCCGCCCGGTCGGCGAAGGTCCTTTCGTGGCGCGCAGCATCCCAGAGCGGCGCGGCGTCGTCAATCGGCGGCGGCGTGGCGCGGCGGCCCGCGGCGGTGGCGGCCGCCGCGCCCCGGGCCGAGATTGTGCGCCTGATTCTCGATCGCGGCCCCCGGCTCGTGCCCGGGCGGCCCGGCGCGAGCGGAAGGACCGGCAAGCATGACGATGGTGCTGTTCAACTACGGCCACTACTTGGGCCTGGCTGCGTTCACCGCGGCCCTGGCCGTCGAGCTGACGCTGTTCCGGCGCCGCGTCGATGGCCGCACCGCGCGGCGTCTGGCCCTGGCCGACCTGGTCTACGGCTTGGCGGCCACCCTGGTCATCGCCACCGGGCTGCTCAAGCTGTTCGCGGGCGATAAACCGGCCGCCTACTACGGACACAACGCCTTCTTCCATGTGAAGCTGACGGTGTTCCTGCTGG
>VGXH01000702.1 GCA_016873405.1 bacterium | reverse complement strand
CAGGCGCTGGGGTACGAGGTGCGCGAACTGGGGCCGGCGGGACTGGGGCCGGGCGCCTGAACGCGGCGAATCGGCCGGGGCGGGCATCCGCCGGGCCGGCGGCGCAGGGGGCGACGTCGGGCGACGTCGGGCGACGTCGGGCGATACCGTCGCGCGAAACCGCCGGGAGAAACCGCCGGGAGAAACCGCTTGCCCCCGTTCGCGCCCGGCTGCTACATTGCGCGCGGTCCACGCCGGGAACGACCAGCGCCGACACCAGACCGATCCGCCGGGCGCCGCCGCCCGGAATGCGTGGCCGCGGGGCCGCGTTTTTTCGTGCCCGTCGGCCGGGGACCCGCAGCGGCCGGCCGGGGTCCTGCCCGCAGCCGGGGGAGCAGCCATGAACTTCACCGAAAAAGCCGTCATCATGAACGCCAAGGAGATGAACCGCGCGCTCAAGCGGATGGCGCACGAGATCATCGAGGCGAACAAGGGCGTCGACAGCCTCGTGCTGCTGGGCGTGCAGCGACGCGGCGTGTCGCTGGCCCGCATGCTGGCGGACGCGATTCGTCAGGTCGAGGGCATCGAGGTGCCGCAGGGCGCGCTCGACATCACGTTCTACCGCGACGACCTCAGCCGGCTGGGACCATCGCCGAAGGTCTCGTCCACCGAGATGCCGTTCGACGTGAACGACAAGATCATCATCCTGGTCGACGACGTGCTCTACACGGGCCGCACCGTGCGCGCGGCGCTGGACGTCATCATGGACTGGGGCCGGCCGCAGGCGATCCGCCTGGCCGTGCTGGTGGACCGCGGGCACCGCGAACTGCCGATCCGCCCCGACTTCGTGGGCAAGAACGTGCCCACGTCGCAGAAGGAGATCATCAAGGTGCGGGTGAAGGACTTCGACGAGAAGGTGGAAGTCGTCGTCGGGGAGGTCGGAGAGGCATGATCCTGCGCAGCAAGGACGTCCTGGGCCTGGAGGATCTGTCGGCCGAGGAGATCCTCGGCGTGATCGACATCGCCTCGCGGTTCCGCGCCGTCTTCGACCGGCCCGTGCGCAGCGTGCCGATCATGCGCGGCCGAACCGTCGTCAACTTCTTCCACGAACCCAGCACCCGCACGCGCATCAGCTTCGAACTGGCCGAGAAGCGCCTGTCGGCCGACATCGTCAACTTCAGCACGGCGACCAGCAGCCTGTCCAAGGGCGAGACGCTGCGCGACACCGCGGAGAACCTGGCGGCGATGAAGATCGACATGCTGGTGATCCGCCACAGCTCCTCCGGCGCGGCGAAGTACCTGGCGAACGTGCTGGCCTGCTCGGTGATCAACGCCGGGGACGGCGCGCACGAGCACCCGACGCAGGGCCTGCTCGACATCATGACCATGCGCCAGCGCCTGGGCGACCTGCGGGGCCGCAAGGTGGCCATCATCGGCGACATCTCCCACAGCCGGGTGGCGCGCTCGAACATCTGGGGTCTGACCAAACTGGGCGCCGAGGTCACCGTGTGCGGGCCGCCGACGATGGTGCCGTCGGGCCTCGAGCGCCTGGGCGTGAAGGTCGAGTACGATCTGCTGCGCGCGGTCAGGGACGCCGACGTCCTGAACGTGCTGCGCATCCAGCTCGAAAC
>VGXH01000701.1 GCA_016873405.1 bacterium | reverse complement strand
TTGTGGCGATCCCCGTGCTGGTGCTGCAGGGCGGCCGCGACTACCAGGTCACGCTGGCGGACTTCGCGCTGTGGGAGGCGGCGCTGAAGTCGAAACCGACCGCGTGCCTGAAGGTGTACCCCAAGCTGGACCACCTGCTGCGGGCGGGGGAGGGCATGTCGGCGCCGAGTTCCTATGCGGTGCCGGGCCGGGTGGACGAGGCGTTGATCGCCGATGTGGCGGGATTCGTGATCGACGCGTGCGACGGCGTCCGACGATAGGAAGATCGCCGCCACGATCCCTGCGACTTCCTGTATACTCAAGTCGCGCAGCGCTCGCTCGACGCGCCACGACTTGACGCAGGAGGCCGTCATGTGTCCACGAGACCACAGCCCTAACGTCGCGCGTCCACGCCTGCTCTGGCTGGGACTGCTGGCGCTTCTCTTCGGTGGCGGGCCCGACGCCCGGGCGAGCGACTGGGTCGAGGGCGAGGTGATCGTCAGCTTCGACAAGAGCGCATCCGCGGCCGACAAGGCCGGGGCCCTTGGCCTGCTGGATGCCGAGATCGTCAGGGAATTCCGATTCATCGATGCGGCCCTGTGCCGGTTGCGGTCGGCGACCGTCGAAAGCGTGATCGACGGCAAGCTGGCGTTGCCCGTTTTGATCGACGTCGAACCCAACCTCGTGCTGCAGCCGTGTTGGATGCCCGACGATCCGCTCTTCGGGAGCCAGTGGTATCTGCATCACACGGCCGCCCAGGCCGGCACTCCCGGAGCCGACATCCGCGCCGTTCACGCCTGGGACGTGGAACGCGGTTCGCGCGAGGTCATCGTCGCGGTCATCGACGAGTACATCGACTACACGCACCCGGACCTGTGGCCCAACGTCTTCGTGAACGCGGACGAGATCGCCGACAACGGCATCGATGACGACGCCAACGGCTACATCGACGACGTGCATGGGCTGCGGCTGTGGAGCGGATACCCGAGCCTCAGCAACGAGCATGGACTGGTCTGCGCCGGGGTCGTCACCGCCGCCGCCGACAACGCGGAGGGTATCGCCGGCGTCGCCGATGTCACTCTCCTGCCGGTGGCCGTCGGCGACGGCGGCATCAACTTCCTGGATGCTTCGGGAGCCATCGCCGGCATCGAGTACGCGATGCTCATGGGCGCGGACGTCATTTCCCTGAGCTACGGCTCGTTCCATGCCGGCTGGTTGGACACGGGACTGCAGGCGGCCTGCCGGGCCGCCGGCGAGGCGGGCATCTTCATGACGTTCTCCGCCGGCAACGACGGCCTGGACCCGCTGCCCGCGCCCTTCTATCCGGCGTGCTTCGACGTCGACCGGATCATCTCGGTCGGCGGCTCGGATCTGCTCGATCACAACGCGTTCAACGCGCACCCGGAATGGGTGGACGTGGCGGCGCCCGGTGTCGCCATCCGGACCTGCGGCCTGGACGGCAGCTACGTGAGCGTCGGCGGCACCTCGCTGGCGGCGCCGATGGTGGCGGGCGTGCTGGCGCTCGGCATCTCCAAGTACGGGGACCAGCCGGGGTTCGACGCGAAGGCGCGCTTGCTGGCCACGGCGGATCGGATCCCGGCGCTCGAGGGCAAGAACGTCGTCGGCGGCCGGAGCAAAC
>VGXH01000700.1 GCA_016873405.1 bacterium | reverse complement strand
GGCGGCGGCGGCGGCGGCGGCGGCGTCGGCGGCAGCGGCGGCGGCCGGGGCACCGGCGGGATCGGCGGCGGCGAAGCCGGCAGCGGCGGGCTCGGCGGCCTCGGCGGCGCCGGCGGCGGCGGCGGCGGCGGGCAGGGCGGACCCGGCGGCCCGTCCATCTGCATCTACAAGTCGGGAACCGCGGCGCCGGTCTTCCAGGGCACGCCGACGATGATCGTCGGCGCCGGCGGCGCGGGCGGCGCGGGCGGCCTGCGCGGCGGCGGCGGCGGCAGCGGCGGCACCGGACCGACCGGCACGGCGCAGACGATCTACCCGTAGCCCTCGAGACATCGCGCGAACGGGGCCCGCGCAGCCGGTTGCGGCACCGCGGGCCCCGTCTCTTCGCGCTCCCGGGCGCCTGCGGCGCCGCTGCGGCCTCAGGCCGGCTCTGCGCCGGATCCCGGGCGGGCCGCCAGGAGGTCCACATACGCCCCCGCGACCAGTTGCGTCGGCGCAACGCCCAGCGCGGTGAGCAGGCGTCGCGCTTCCTCCTGCCCCGCCGTCGTGGCCTCGCCCGCTTCCAGGACGACCTCCAGCTCGAGGAACGCGCCCAGCCCCTCCACGCGGTCCAGATGCACGCGCGTGCGCCCGCTGAGCCACAGCTCGCGCCGCTTGCGCACGCGGCCGGCCTGGCCGTACGCCAGCGTGAGCGCCTCGCGCAAGGGCGCGCACTCGGCGACCGGAGCCAGCACGTAGAACGATTCCTTCGCCTCCGTCGCGTCCGCGCGGCGGTAGAAGATCAGCTCGCCGGCGCCGCCCGGGAACGCGCGCAGCTTCAGGCGCCCGTTCGCGCAGGCGAAGAACGTGTCGTCCTGCTCGATGATCCGCGGGCCTTCGGCGCCCAGCGCGGCTGCGCGCGCCGCCACTTCCGCCAGCGCGCCCTCGCCGTCCAGGCGGGCTTTGATCTCCACGTTGCGAGGCAAGTCGTCCTCCTGAACTTGACGAGTCCCGAGATCGGCGTGCGCCGGCGCACGCGGCCGCGGCTTGCGACGGTCCTGGTCGTCAGTCGCCAACGCGAGCGAGAGGCATTCAAGCGTGCCGCACCGCAGGTTCACCGCGTTCATCCTGACCTCGCCTTCGCGACTTGCGCCGGCGCAAGTGGCGCAACACCCAACTGACGCAACACCCATGGCTCACCAGTCGTCGTCCCGCCGCCCTTCCTCGCGCAGGTCCGCCGCCGTCCGGATCATCCGCGCCAGGTCCTTCACGGCCTGGTCGCGGGGCAGCTCGCGCGCCAGTTCGTCGGCGATGGGGACCAGCGCCGACAGCCGGCTCTCCTTCGCCCAGTAGCTGCCGCGCAGGATCTCGGCGAACTCGGCGGCCAGGGCCTGCGCCCGGTAATGCGGCGCGCCGCCGCCGTCCCGGCCGGAGAGCAGCCGGACCTCGATCGCGCGCTCCACCTCGGTGACGCGGCCGGCGCGCGCGGTGTCGTGCTCGGGCGCCTCCCAGCGCAGGCGCACGACGCCGAGGCGATCCTCGGCTTCCTCGTCGCCCCGGTCGTCCCCGTCGGCCACCAGCTTGAGCTCGTACAGCGCCGTGACCTGGTGCCCCGCCCCCACCTCGCCCGCGTCGACGGCCCC
>VGXH01000699.1 GCA_016873405.1 bacterium | reverse complement strand
GGGGCGGCGAGGGCGCCGACCACACCGGATTGACCGGGCACGAACCGGCCGTCGAACCGCGGCTGGAGCTGCTCCTGGCCGTCGACCAGGCGCTCGATCGCCTGCGCGGGCTGGAGCCGCGGCTGGCCGAGGTCGTCGAGCTGCGGTACTTCGGCGGCCTGACGGTGCCCGAGATCGCCGAGCTGCTGGCCGTGACCACGCGCACGGTCGAACGCGACTGGCAGCGCGCGCGGGCGCTGCTGAGCCTGTCGCTGGCCGACGGCGGTCGGGTCCCATGAGCGGAGTGCCTGACGATCCGCGGCTGCGCGAGGAACTTCTCGAGGAGCTGGACGCCCTGCTGGAATCGGCCGACGAAGCGAGGCCGGCGCGGCTGGACGCGTTGCGGGCCGGCCGGCCCGAACTCGCCGCCACGTTGGCGGCGCTGCTGGCGGCCGACCGGCGCTTCGGCGGGTTCCTCGAGGAACCCCTCGGCAACTGGGCGGGCGCGCTGGTCCCCGGACCGGACGCGGGCGGTTCTTCGTTCGAAGGCCGCATCCTCGGCGCCTGGCGCCTCGGTCCGCTGCTGGGCGCAGGCGGCATGGGCCTGGTCCACGCCGCCGAACGCTGCGCCGGCGACTTCGCCCAGAGCGCGGCGGTCAAGGTGCTGGCGCGCAGCGACGTGCACGGCGACCTGGCGGCGCGATTCGGGCGCGAGCGGGCGATCCTGGCGCGCCTGACCCACCCGGGCATCGCCCGCCTGCTGGACGGCGGCGTCAGCGAGGACGGCTGGCCGTGGTTCGCGCTGGAACGGGTGCGGGGCGCGCCGCTCACCGACCACTGCCGCGAGCGGGCGGCCGACCTGCGGACGCGTCTGCGCCTGTTTCGTCAGGTCGCCGAGGCGGTGGCCCACGCGCATCGCCACCTGATCGTGCACCGCGACCTCAAGCCGTCGAATATCCTCGTCGGCGAAGACGGATGCGTGAAGCTGCTGGACTTCGGGATCGCCAAGCTCCTGGCCGACGACGACGGCGCGGACCTGACGCTGGCCGGGCCGCGGCCGTTCACCCCTCGCTACGCCGCGCCCGAGCAGGTGGCCGGCGGCGCGATCACGACGGCCACGGACATCTACGCGCTCGGCGCGGTGCTCTACGAGCTGCTGTGCGGCCGGTCGCCGCATGGAGGGACAGACGTTCCCGAGCATGAACTGCTGCGCGCGGCGGCGGAGCTGGACCCGGCGCCCCTGACGCGGGTGGCGCGCGCGGCGCGCGGCGCCGTCGCCGACGCGGCGGACGTCGGCGCCGTCGTCGAACTCGGACGCGACCGGCTGCTGGCCGGCGATCTGCAGAATATCGTCGCGCGCTGCCTGGCCAAGGATCCGGCCGGGCGCTACGCCTCGGTCGATGCGCTGCTGAACGACCTGCGCCGCGCCGAGGCCGGTGAGCCGGTGCAGGCGCGTCCGCCATCGCGCCGGTACGTGCTGGCGAAGTTCGCGCGGCGCAACCGCGTGGCCGTTGCGGCCGGGGCGCTGGTGCTCACGGCCCTGCTGGCGGGCCTGGGGGCGACGACCTGGCAGGCGCGCCGCGCCGCGCGCGAAGCCGCGCGCGCGGAGCAGGCACGCGCGTTCCTCCTGGACCTCTTCGCGG
>VGXH01000698.1 GCA_016873405.1 bacterium | reverse complement strand
GCACCTCCGCGAAGCCGGCGGCGTAACGGGCGATCAGGTTCTGGCGTTCCCTTGCCGTCACCGGCTGCCTCCTCCGTCCGGGCCGCGGTTCTCGCGGGCCAGGTCCTGGATCTACTCCTCGCGCCGCCCGCCGATCAGCCCGAGCCGGAACGCGAAGTAGAGCAGCGTGAGGACCGAGGTGACCGCGGCCGCGACGTAGGTCAGCGCGGCGGCGTCCAGCACCCTGCGGGCGCCGGTCAGCTCGTCGGAGGACATGTAGCCCCCGCGCTGCAGGCTGGCCAGGGCCCGCCGGCTGGCGTCGAACTCCACCGGCAGGGTGATCAGCGTGAACACCGTCGTGGCCGCGAACAGCGCCACGCCGATGACGCCGGCCGTCTTGCCCAGCACGGTGGCCGCGCCGCCCAGCAGGAACGCCGCCGTGATGATGAGCATGCTCAGGCCGCTGCTGACGCTGGCCATCGGCACCCACAGCGAGCGGAACTGCAGCGGGCCATACGCCTTCGCGTGCTGGATGGCGTGGCCCACCTCGTGAGCGGCGACGCCGGCCGCGGCCATGGAGCGGCTCGAGTACACGCTCTCGCTCAGGCGCAGCGTGCGGTTGCGGGGGTCGTAGTGGTCGGTCAGCGTGCCGGCCACGGGCTCGACGCGCACGTTCGAGATCCCGTTGTCGCGCAGGATGGCCTGGGCGACCTCGGCGCCGGTCAGCCCGCGGCGCGTGGTGAACTGGCTGAACTTCTTGAACGTGCCCTTGGTCTTGGCGCTGGCCCACAGGGAAAGCACCAGGCCCACGCCCATGACGGCCATGTACAGGGGATCGAAGAACATGAACGGTCGTCCTTTGCCGGTGTGGGTTGGTCGCGGCGCGGCGCGGTCCCTCCGCGCGCCCGCGGCGTCGGGAACGCCCCGCGGTCCCGGAGGTTCCGCCGCCCGCAGCACAGGATAGGAGGTTCGCCGCTTCGGGGCAACGTGGCGCCACGCGCCGCCGACTCAACGACCCGCGACGATGTCGCTCGGGCCGGAAGGACCGTCGGCATCGACGATCACCGGCATCCGACCGGCCCACCGCCGCCAAGTTCCGTCGTCGGTGGCCAACTCGCAGATGAAGTGGGCCAGGTTGGCCCGCCGCGTCCGGCCGGGTCGCGCCAGGCTGCAGACCAGGCCGTCATGGACCGAGTACGGCGACACCTCGCCCTCGGTCAGCGTGTCGGGCCTGAGCGCCACCCACTGCAGGTGCGGGTCGGCGGTCCCGACCGCGTGGTGCAGATGGTCGGCGGCGCGCTGGTTGTCCCGGGCCGGCGGCAGCAGCGCGCGCAGCGTCCACAGCAGCACCTGTTCCCCGGCCCCGCGGCGCGGATCGCGCGCGCCGGGCCGGTTGACCGACACGCTGCCGAGCAGGATGAACCTGATCGGAATCGCGGGCCGCGAGTCCCTGATCGCGGCGCAGAGCCTGGCGGCCGCCCGCGTGACGAGGTCGCGCGGCGGCCCGAACAGGCCCCTGAGGTGCAGGTTGTGGCCCAGGCAGGAGATAACCGCGCCGCGGCCTTCGACCTGGACCGCCAGCGCGCGGTCGTCGAGGGCCAGCAGGTCGGCCTCGACGACCGTCAGCAGCGGGTGCCCCCCCC
>VGXH01000697.1 GCA_016873405.1 bacterium | reverse complement strand
GGCCTCGTCCGGCTCGTAGCCCTTCGGGCAGGCCAGGATGAAGTTGAACGGGAAACGGATCGAGGCGTTCAGCCAGCTGACGGCCAGATTGTTGCCGTCGCCGACCATGACCACGTTCTTGCCCTCGATGGTGCCGAGGCGCTCCTCGACGGTCATGATGTCGGCCATGACCTGACAGGGGTGGTTGTGGTCGGTCAGGCCGTTGATCACCGGCACCTCGGCGTGCTTCGCCAGTTCCACGACCTCGCCGTGGTCGAACCAGCGGATCATGATGCCGTCGCACAGGCGGCTGAGGACCTTGGCCACGTCGTGCACGGACTCGCGCGTGCCCATCCCGATCTCCTTGTCGGTGATGAACATCGTCTGGCCCCCGAGCTGCCGGAAGGCCACCTCGAAGCTCACGCGCGTGCGCAGGCTGGGCTTGGCGAACACGCAGGCCAGCACGCGGTTCGGATGCGTGTGCGGCAGCGTGTGCGCCCGCGCCAGCGGCTTGGTCCGCTTCGCGAGGTCGAGGATGGCCCGCAACTCGGGCAGCGTGTAATCGTCGATGTGCAGGAAATCCCGCTTGTCCGCCACGTCCCGCTCCTTACGCCTGGGTCTGTGTCCGGCCGGCGGCCGCGCCGGCGCCCCCCGAAAATAGCCGCTCCGGGCCCGGCGTCCAGCCCCGTCGCGTCACAGGATGTAGCGAGTCAGGTCCTCGTCGCGCACAACCCTGCCCAGTCGCTCCCGCACGAACGCGGCGTCGACGGCGAGCTCGTCGTGCCGCGTCTGGGGAACTTCGTAGAGCACGTCGTCCAGCAGCTGCGCGAGGATGGTCTGCAGGCGCCGGGCGCCGATGTTCTCCAGCCGCCGGTTCAGCTCCGCGGCGATGCCGGCCAGCTCCTCCATGGCGTCGTCGGTCACGGTCAGCCGGCAGCCGTCGACCGCCAGCAGGGCCTGGTACTGGCGCACCAGCGAGGACTCGGTGTCGCGCAGGATCCGCACGAAGTCGGCGCGGTCGAGGCTCTGCAACTCGACGCGGATGGGGAAGCGGCCCTGCAGCTCCGGGATCAGGTCGCTGGGCTTGCTCATGTGGAAGGCGCCCGCGGCGATGAACAGCACGTGGTCGGTGCGCACGGGCCCGTACTTGGTGCTCACCGTCGCGCCCTCGACGATGGGCAGCAGGTCCCGCTGCACGCCCTCGCGACTGACGTCGGGGCCGGCGCCGCCGTGGCCGCGCCCGCCGGCGATCTTGTCGATCTCGTCCAGGAAGATGATGCCGCCGTTCTCCACCAGCTCGACCGCCTCGGCCGTGACCTGGTCGAGATCGAGTCGCTTCTCGGCCTCCTGTTCCCGGAGCAGCTTGCGGGCCTTGGCCACCGGCAGCCGGCGCTCGGTGCGCTGGCGCGGGAACATGCCGCGCAGGCTCTCGCCGATGGAAGCGTCGAACTCCTCCCCGGCCGAGGTGAAGATGTTCGCCAGCGGCAGGCGCTGCTGCTCGGCGGTGACGGCGACCTCGCGGTCCTCCAGCACGCCCTCGCGCAGCTGCGCGCGGATCTTCTCGCGGCTGCGGTCCCAGCGGGCCTGCCGTTCGGGATCGTCCTTCACGCCGGCCAGCGGCGGGAAGAGGATGTCCACGAGCCCCC
>VGXH01000696.1 GCA_016873405.1 bacterium | reverse complement strand
GGCGGCAGTCGTGCTGGTGATCGTGGCGGCCTTGAAACCACGGCTGACGGCGGAACGGGTCTTGGCTTCGGGGAGCCGTTGACGAGACCGAATCGGCGCCGCCGCCGTCCATCCGGAGCGCCCTTGAGGCGCGAACGCCTGAGTCCCCTTTAGAATCCGCCACTTCTGACGATAACCGTGCCCAGGGCAGCGGCGGCGTTCCGCCCGCGTGCCCGGTCAGGCCGGCAGTGCGGCGCCCGGCCGTCGCCAACCGGCGGACCCGCTCCGGATTCGGGGTTGACGGGCCGGGTACGGCCTGTCAGAATGGGTTGCCGATGCCGCTGCCGGGCCGATTCCCCGGGGCCGCGCCGGCCGACAGGGAGATGATCCATGTTGCGTGCCCTCCTGCTTCTGCTCATGTGTGGCCTGCTGGCAGCGCCGGCTGTCGTGGACGCTCGTGTGGACTTGAGTGCGGGCGAAAGCGGCGACCCCGGTGACGGAACCGGGCTCACGTCCACAGGCGGTTCGCCCCAGGACTGGGGGCAGACCGGGACGGCGGTTCGTCCGACCGGCACGGGGCCGGTCCCGCATCCGGTTCCGCAGATCCTGTTGATTTCCGTGCCTCTGCCGAATGGAGTGAGCATCCACCTCGTGGTGGCCGTGCCGGTTCCGCTCGGAGGCAGGTGACGATGCGGATTCCGGCGCGCCTGCACTCCGAATGGCTGGCGCTCCGAGTTGTTGACGGCCCGCTGCTGCTGCGCGCCCAGCAGCTCCACGAACGCGAAGACTATGCCCGCTCCTCCGCCCTGCTGGCTCCGTACTTCGCCGACGGCGTCCCGGAGGCAGCCGCGCACGGCGCACGGCCACTCGTCGACGCGGTTGCCCTGCACGCCTGGAATCTCCTGCAGTCCAACCAGACGGAAGCACTGGTCGCGCTTCTGCAGCGGGTCGATGCGGAAACCCTGGCGGCCTGCCCGGATCTGGCCGTCGCCGACCTCTTTCTCAGGGTGCGCGAAGGCGACCTTGTGGCCGCCCGCGCGGGAGCCGAGCACCATATCGATCTTCAGCGGGAGGCGATGGGACGCCACACATCCCGCTTCCTCTACGTGCTCGCGCTGGTCGACAGCAAGTCGGGCGATGCGGAGGCCGCTGTAGCCCATCTTGAATCGGCGCACGCGATCTGCACCGTGACCCGTGACGAGTTCTGGTCGGCAATGATCTGCAACTATCTGGGATTCGTGCTCGTCCAGCAGTCCAGGTATCGCGACGCCATGGTCTGGCTCGAGCGCAGCCTGGAGGCGTTCCGGAGGCGGGAACTGCCGCGCAAGCAGTCGCTCGTGCACCTGCACCTGGGGATCGCCCAGTACAAGAGAGGCGATCTCGCTGCGGCGCGCGGGCACCTCGAGGACTCCCTGCGCCTGGCGCGGGCAGGGGCTTGGCAGCACAACCAGTGCTTCGCCAACATCGCCCTCGGCAACGTCCACCGCCTGCAGCGGGACTTCGAGTCCGCCCGCCGCCGCCTGCACACCGCCTACAGCCAGGCCCAGGAACTCGGCTACCCGCGCGAGGAGGCCCTGGCGCTCGAGTTCCTGGGCGACGTCTACCGCGACGAGGGGCAGACCGAGGCGGCGCGCCGGTTCTATGCGCGGTC
>VGXH01000695.1 GCA_016873405.1 bacterium | reverse complement strand
CACGGCAAGGCGGGCAGCGCGCGCTCCCGTTCGCCTTGCGGCGGTGGGAGGCGGTGGGGCCGGTAGCCCACCTACGCCGAGGAGGAGCAACGCGGCCGAGCGTCGGGAGGGCCGCCGAAAGGACCGTGCATTTCCGACTCAGGACACTAACGCACCAGCGTCAGCCGCCCCGCGCCGACACCGCCCCCCGCCGTCACGCGGCAGACGAACGTCCCCGAGGCCAGCGCCCGCCCGGCCTCGTCGCGGCCGTCCCACGCCACCGCCGAGCGCCCGGCCGGCAGCGTCCCGTCCACGAGCGTGCGCACGCGACGCCCGCCCACGTCGAAGACCTCCACGCGCGCGGGACCGGCCGCCGCCAGCTCGACGACGATCTCGGTGGCGGGGTTGAACGGGTTGGGCCGCGCCGCGACCATGCGCGGGCCTGCCGCCGCCGGCGCGGTCACGACGTCGGCGACGGCGCTCGCCTGGCGCGCGATCTCCGCCGCGAACCAAGCCTTGTTCTCCACCGTGACCAGGATGTGCTCCTGGTTGGCGGCCGGGAAGTACACGGCGTCGAACGGGGAGAGCGCCGCCGGGTCGGCCAGCAGCGAGACGTTCGTGTAGGGGGCCAGCCCCTCCAGCGCCAGCGCGCTGACCGTCGGGATGAAGCAGTGGTTGGGGTGCAGCGCGACGATGTCGCCGTACGGCGCCGGCGTGGCGTCCATGTCCGCCAGCGAGGCGCAAAAGCCGCCCGGCGCGCTGTCCCAGGGCTGCGCGCCCGTGACCGTGACGTTCAGCTCGTCATTGGGCAGCGGCCAGATGCGGTCGATGAGCCCGCGCAGGATCTGCCGCGGCCCGCCGTCGGGCACCGCCCAGACGTTGCCGATGAGGTCGACCAGGAAGGAGTAGTACTCGTAGCGGATCAGTTGCGCGCCCGGCCCATAGCCCTGCCCCAGCGCCTGGCCGCTGCCGTTGGCCACGGCCACCTTGCGCAGGTCCTGCGGCCAGCCGCCGACCGCGGCGAGGTCGGCCAGGAACGCGCCGCGCAGCGTCGCCGGCTGGCCCGTCCCGCCGCCCGAGGCGGTGTGGTGGTAGAGCAGCATCTGCCGCGCCGCCGGCCTGTCGAGGCGGCTGAGCAGGTGCCCCGCCTCGGTCGACTCGATCTGGAAGAGCTCCAGCCAGTACTGCACGCCCAGGGGAATGATCGCGCCGAGCTGCGGGCTGTCGAACGAGATGAACGCGCGCGCGTTCGCGTCCAGGCCCTGCTGCTCCATCCAGGCCAGCGCGTAGCGCGCCAGGAGCCCGCCCATGCTGGCGCCGATGACCACCTTGTCGCGCCCGTCCGGCTGGGCCGCGCCGACCTGCCGCAGCAGCTCGACCAGGATCAACGCGTTGCGGCGGATGTCGTCGGTCGAGTCGTTGAAGTTCAGCACCACGGCGTCGAAGCCGTCGGCGCGCAGCTCCTCGAGCATGTTCTCCTGGTTGAGCAGGGCGTACAGTTCGTCCCAGTCCAGCAGATTGTCCATGTCGAAGCCCTCGACGATCACCACCGGGTCGGTGACCGTCGCGTGGCCGGGCGCCAGGTAGACGTAGGCCTGGCCGAACCCGTAGACGCCCGCGTAGGGAACCGTGGCGGTGATCGGCCAGGTGGCCGTG
>VGXH01000694.1 GCA_016873405.1 bacterium | reverse complement strand
GACGCCGACCGGCGCGAAGAAGCCCAGGCGGATCTCGGGCTGGCCGAACGTGGCGTCCTCGCCGGCCAGCAGGACGTCCGCCATCAGCGCCAGCTCGAAGCCGGCGCCCAGCGCGGCGCCCTGGACGGCCATGACCACGGGCACCTCCAGCGCGTCCAGGCGGCGGAACAGGCGACCGAAGGCGGCGATCATCGCCGGGGCCTGCTCGGGGCGATGCTCACCCACGTCGGCGCCGGCGCAGAAGGCCTTGCCCGCCGCCGTGACGGCCACGGCGACCAGCGAGCGGTCGGCGGCGATCGTCTCGAGGTGGGCGCTCAACTCGTCCATGAGCGCGGCGCTCATGATGTTGACCGGGGGGTTGTCCAGGCGCAGGCGGGCGACACCGCCCTCGATCGCCAGGGAGACCAGTGGGGATCCGGACATCGCTTTCCTCCTGCGTCGCCGGCCGCGCGCGGCCTGCCGTTTCCGGGGTCAGGCCTTGGCCCAGGTCGTGCCCGGCGCTTCCAGCGTGTAGTGCACCTTGATCGCCTCGCTCTCGCCGAACAGCCGCGGCACCACCTGAACGCGCTGGCCGATGGCGATCGTCGCCTCGTCCAGCGTGTCGCCGCACCAGGCCAGCAGGCGGCCGCCCTCGTCCAGGTCGACCACGCCGATCGTGAACGGCACCCGGCCCTCGAACCCGGCCGGCGCCGCGGCGATGCGCGTGAACGTCACCACGGTGCCCCCGCCGCCGTACTCGGTGAAGGTGAAGCGGCCCGAGCGGCAGTCGGGGCAGTCGGCGCGCGGCGGGAAGCCGACCCGGCCGCAGTCCTCGCAGCGCGAGCCCACCAGGCGGCCGTCCTTCAGCCGGCGCGCGAATTCGGCCACCTTCGTGTGGGGGCAGTAGTTGACCAGGCCGAACCACTCGAACACGGTCAGTCCCTCCGCAGCACGTTGACGAAGCAGTACTGGCCGATGCCGCCCACGTTGTGGGTCAGGCCGACCGCGGCGCCCGGCACCTGCCGCGGGCCGCACTCGCCGCGCAGCTGCGCGACGATCTCGCAGGTCATGGACACGCCGGTGGCGCCGATGGGATGTCCCTTGGCCTTCAGGCCGCCGTCCAGGTTGACCGGGTGGGCGCCGCCCAGGTAGGTCTGGCGCGCCTCGACGAAGGGGCCGCCCTCGCCGCGCGCGCAGAAGCCCAGGTCCTCGCAGGCCATGATCTCGGCGATCGTGAAGCAGTCGTGCACGTCGGCGACCTGGACATCGCGCGCCGTGATCCCGGCCTGCGCGAAGGCCTGCGCCGCGGCGGCGCGGGTGGCCGGCAGGCCGGTCAGGTCCGCGCGCCGCAGCACCGACATGCTGTCGCTGGCGCAGCCCATCCCGTCCAGCCAGACGACCCGGTCCCGCCCCAGCGCGCGGGCGGCGCGTTCGTCGGCGACGATCACGCAGGCGGCGCCGTCGGCGTTGGCGCAGCAGTCGTACACGCACAGCGGCGACGAGACCTCCTCGGACGCGCGCGCCTTGGCCAGCGTGATTTCCTTGCGGAACATCGCCTTCGGGTTCAGGGCGCCGTAGTGGTGGTTCTTGACCGCGACCGCGGCCAGGTGGTCGACCGTGGTGCCGAACTCGTGCATGTGGCGGCGGGCGAACAAAA
>VGXH01000693.1 GCA_016873405.1 bacterium | reverse complement strand
GGTTCGCCCCACGATGACGTGGCGTCTCCCGAGACCACGACGGCTGCCGATGCCGGCGCCGCCAACAGCCCAATCGCCAGAATGCCTGCGAGCCCGTATCGTGTCTTCATGAACGTATCCCCTATGACTTGCTCGTGCCCTGCGTCATGCGGGCCGTGGCGGCCTGATCGCCCTTGCGCATCACATTGAGAAGCGAGATGGTGTCTTCGAGCAGGCTGACCTTGCGCTGCAGCGCCTCGAACAGACTGTCCTGCGCCAGTTCGCTGGCCGGCTGCGCCTGCAAGGCGGCCCGGCTGTCACGAATCGCCTGGTCGATGACGCCCATGTTCTTCTGGAGCGTGGCGGTGAGGGCCGGGTCCATCTGGCCTTCCCCTGCCTTGGCAATCTGCTCGAGTCCTGCGATCGCCTTCTCGTAATGCGATTCGGCGGCCTTCAACTCCTCGTCAATGCTTCTGACGACATCGGCGGCCGAAGGGTTGACCGGCGTGCCAGGCGCCGATGTCCCGCCGCCCGGGGTTGCCTCGCTCCGGGCCGGTGCGTCGGCCGCGGGCTGCCGGACGAGGTACACCGTCGACGCCACGGCCAGCGCGAGCACCGCGGCGGCGGCCAGCAGGGCCCGGCGCGGCAACCAGGCCGCCCGGGGCGGGGCCTGGGCCGTCGGCCGTTCGCGGACCAGCTCCGCCGACAGGCGCGACCAGGCATCCGCACGCGGGCGTCGGGGCGGCAGGTTCCGGGCCGCCTGCTTCAGCTGCGCGAGGTCTGACGCGGCCCGCTCACACGCAGGGCACGCCATGAGGTGCGCCTCGCAGGCGGCACGGTCGGCGGCGCCGAGGGCGCCGTCCACGTAGTCGTTGATCTGCTCCCACCGCTCGTCGCACGGTCGGCCGTTCTGCCGGGCCGTCATCGAGCACCTCCCTCAACCGGGCCGGACCCGTCGTCCGCCCCGCGCAACAACCGCCTCATCCTCGCACGTGCCTTGTGCACCAGCGACTTGGACGTGCCCACCGCGATTCCGAGCGCCTCGCCCACTTCATGATGCGCCAGCCCTTCGATATCGTGCAGCACAAAGGCCGCTCGGTACCTGGGCGGCAGCTGCGTGATCACCCGCTCCAGTTCCATCCGGTCCAGCACAGTGTCGGGCCGCCACACACCCGGCGCGACCGGCTCGACGTCGCCGGAGTCCTCCAGGAACTCCGTGGCCCGCTGCTGGCGGCCCTGCTTGCTGCGCAGGTGGTCCAGGCAGCAGTTCGTCGCCAGGCGGTAGAGCCACGTCCCCAGTGCCGACTCACCGCGGAACGTCTCGAGGCGCCGGAAGACCTGGAGGAAGATCTCCTGCAGCAGGTCGTCGGCATCCGCCGCGCTCCCGGTCATCCGGTAGGCGACGTTGTACAGCCGAGCGTGGTGGCGTTGGTACAGCTCTTCGAAGGCGCCCATCTCACCCCGACGGCATCGTGCGACGTTGTCCCGGTCGCCCGTATCGGCGTCTGCAGCGTATGACGGATTCATGGTGGTCCAGGGTTGCCCGGGGGCGGACGAAAACCTCAGCGGATTCCTGTGGGAGAGATACGGTGGGGTGCGGTCACTTGTTCCGGGCTGTCCCCGCCGCGCGCAGACCGCGCCATCGTACGACCGCGGGG
>VGXH01000692.1 GCA_016873405.1 bacterium | reverse complement strand
GGGGCGCCAGAACGACTGCACGTGGAAGGTCAGGCCCTCGAGCGCCGCATCGGCGGGCAGCGGCAGGCGCTCGGCATGCCAGCCCAGCGAGTCCGCCTCGATCGGCAGCAGGTGCAGCCCCGCCGCCGGGTCGACCCACAGGCCGGCGCCGCCCGCCGGAAGGGGCGCGGCCAGTCCGTCCGGCGCGAATACCAGCCAGCCGCGGCCGAAGGCCGGCGCCTGGCTCATCGTGACGGCGATGACCCTGTCCCCGGAAACTGGTCCGCCTGATGTGGGACTCTCGAGGGCTGCCAGCCCAAGGAGAGTCCGATGCCCAAGCGGCGACATTCCGACGAGCAGATCATCGCGATCCTGAGAGAGGGGGACGCCGGCGCGCCCCTCGGCGAGCTGTGCCGGCGGCACGGGATCAGCAGCACGACCTACCACCGCTGGAAGGCCCAGTACGGGGGCCTGCAGATCGACGAGGCCCGGCGACTGAGGGCGCTCGAGGACGAGAATCGGCGGCTCAAGAAGCTGGTCGCCGAGCTGTCGCTGGACATCGAGGCGCTGCGCTCGGTCGTCAAGAAAAAGTGGTGACCGTGGAGGCCCGCCGCGCCGTGGTCGAGCACCTGCAGCAGGAGCACGGGCTGTCGCAGCGACGGAGTTGCCGCCTCTCCGCCGCGCCGCGCAGCAGCTGCCGCTACGTGCGGCGGAGAGCCGAGCCCGTGGGCCTGCGCCAGCGGCTGATCGAGCTCGCCGCCCAGCGGCCGCGCTTCGGGTACCCGCGCCTGGCTGTCCTGCTGCGTCGTGAGGGCCGAGCCGTGAATCGCAAGCTCGTGTGGCGGCTGTACCGCGAGGAGGGCCTGGCCCTCCGGCGGCGGCGCAAGAAGCGGCTGGCCGTGCCCCGCAGGCCGCTGCCGGTGCCGACCCGGTGCGACGACACCTGGTCGCTGGACTTCATCCACGACCGGCTCAGCAGTGGCCGCAGCTTCCGCACGCTCACGATCGTGGACGACTTCACCCGCGAGTGCCCGGCGCTCGAGGTCGACACGTCGCTCTCGGGTGTCCGCGTCGTGGCCGTGCTCGAGCGGCTCTGGCAGCAGGGCCGTCGGCCACGGCGGCTGCGCCTGGACAATGGCACCGAGCTGACGAGCCTGGCCTTGGACGGCTGGGCTCACCGGCGCGGGGTCGAGCTGCACTTCATCGACCCGGGCAAGCCCAGCCAGAACGGCTTCATCGAGAGCTTCAACGGCAAGCTCCGCGACGAGTGCCTGGACATGCACGTCTTCGCCAGCCTGCGCGAGGCGCAGGTCCTCATCGAGGCCTGGCGGCGCGACTACAACACCTGCCGGCAAAACGAGAGCCTCGGTTGGCGGACGCCCAGCGAGTACGCCGCGGCTCTGGGCGGGGCCGCGGCCCCGCCCAGAGCCGGCTGCACCGCCACCCCCTGCACACGCCCCATGATCCACGCTACCCTCAACACGCACACGGCCCCGTGAAGTCCCATCGCGGGTGGACCAAAGATGGGGACAGGGTCAACAGTGACACCACGACGTTGACGCGTGACGGGCAGTACGTCTTCGTCGCTGCGAATGTCCCGATCCCATTCGGCCAGTGCTTCCGCGTGGGCTGGGACGGTTCCGGCCTGCAGCTTGTGTCCAAAAC
>VGXH01000691.1 GCA_016873405.1 bacterium | reverse complement strand
GTGCTGATGGGCGGGGATTCCTCCGAGCGCGAGGTCTCCCTGCATTCGGGCCAGGCGGTGGCGCAGGGGCTGCGTGAGGCCGGGCACGAAGTGGTCGAGGTCGATCTGCCCAGCGTGGCGGCGGTCATCGGCTGCCCGGCGCTGCAGGGCGTGGACGTCGTGTTCCCGGCGCTGCACGGGGGCGACGGCGAGGACGGCCACCTGCAGGCCGTGCTGGACGTGCTCGGGGTGCGCTACGCGCTGTCCGGGCCCACCGCCAGCGCCCTGGCCATGGACAAGGGGCTGACCAAGCGGCTGATGCGTTCGGCCGGCATCCCGACCCCGGACTGGCTGCAGGTGACCTGGAACTGCCGGCCCGGCGCCGGGCCGCAGGTCAGCGTGCCGGGGGCGGGCCTGGACCCGGACCTGACGCTGGCGAGGATCGAGGAGCGGGTCCTGGCGGAGATCGGCTTCCCGGCCGTAGTGAAGCTGAACAGCGGGGGCAGCTCCGTGGGCGTCGAGATCGTCGAGCGTCCGGCCGGCTTCGCCGCCGCCTTCGAGCGGGTGGCCGCCGCGCAGGGAAGCTGCCTGGTGGACGTCCTGGTCGAGAAGTACATTCCCGGGCGCGAACTTACGTCGGCGATCCTGCTCGGCCGCCGGCTGCCGCTGCTGGAGATCCGGCCCCGCGAGGGGTTCTACGACTACCGCAACAAATACACCGCCGGCGCCAGCGACTACCTGGTGCCGGCGCCGGTCCACTCGCCGGTCTACGAACAGATCGTGGGCGATGCCCTTCGCCTGTACGAACTTGCGGGCTGCCGGGGGCTGGCCCGCGTCGATGTCCGCCTCGACGGCGACGCCTACTACTGCCTGGAGATCAACACCATCCCCGGCATGACCGCCACCAGTCTGGTGCCCAAGGCGGCCGCCGCGGTGGGCATCGGGTTCTCCGCCCTGGTGGACGACCTGTGCCGGGCGGCCCGGCTGCCGGGGGAGGGCGCGCCGGGCCGGGCATTTTCTTGACAACGATTTGCGCTGCGTTGTATATTGCCGCTCCCGAATCGGTCCAGGCCCGTCCCGGTCCGCGCCGGTCCGTCCGGTAAGCGTCTGGCAGGCAACGCTGACGCGCCGGCGAGGTGCGGTCGCAACGGGTTTGGGCCGATCTTTGGGACAGGGTCGGTGTCCGTTCGACAGTTCGGGCTGGCGTAGCTCAACTGGTAGAGCACCTCACTTGTAATGAGGCGGTTGGGGGTTCAAGTCCTCTCGCCAGCTCCAGGCACTCGTCGAGCGCCCCGGGCTGGCCGGAGCGGCGCCCCGTCGCGGTGCCCGGGAGGAACGCTGGACCGGACGAAGAGTCCGTTCGCTGAGGTGGTTCTTGGGGGGGTTCCCGAGCGGTCAAAGGGAACAGACTGTAAATCTGTCGGCGGACGCCTTCGGAGGTTCGAATCCTCCCCCCCCCACCACGATAGATCGCCGGCGGTGGGCCGGCCCACGGTTGATGGCCGACGGTTCGGAGCGGGAATAGCTCAGTTGGCAGAGCATCAGCCTTCCAAGCTGAGGGTCGCGGGTTCGAGCCCCGTTTCCCGCTCCAGAAGCTTGGCGCCGGCGCGGCGGTACCGCCCCTTCCCGGTGAAGGGCGTGTCGCGCCTGGCGGAACGGTGGCTT
>VGXH01000690.1 GCA_016873405.1 bacterium | reverse complement strand
GTCCTGGTTGAGCTGGTAGCGCAGCCCCGCGCCGGCGGCGAATCGCGCCCGGGCCAACGCCAGGTCTGCGCTATTGCGGCCGACGGCGCCACCCGCGGCGAAGAACGCGGCGCCGAAGCGCCCGCCACCCAGCGGCCGGCGGAACTCGGCCTGCAGCGCCGCCAGCTGGTGGTCGCGATCACGCCCCTCGTAGAAGCCGCGCAGCAGGTTCTGCCCGCCCAGCTGCGCAAGCTGCGTGAACGGCGGTTCGCCGTTGTTCGCCACGTAGAGGGCCTGCAGCGCGACGGTGCGGCGCGGGCCCAGCGGCAGGTAGCGGCGCAGGTCGACCCGCTGGCGCGTCCAGGTGAAGTCGCCGCCGTAGGCCACCACCGACACCTCGTTCAGCCAGCCGCGGGTCGGGAAGAACACATTGTCCCGCGTGTCGTGCTGCAGCACCAGACCGCCGCCGAAGGCGTCGCCGCCGGCGGCGCCCGTGATGTCGCCGGCCGCGAGCAGGCCGCCCTCCTCGACCGCGGCCAGGCGCAGGCGCTGGAACTCGACCCAGGGCCCGGCGCGGAGCCCCGAACCCAGACGCGGCAACGCCTGCAGTTCGAAGCCCAACGAGCGCGGCGTGTAGTCCTCCTCGTTCGCCACGGGTGTCAGCGCGCCGATGCCGTGGAACTTCGCCGGGAAATAGCTCCCGGTGGCCTTTCCTACCCACCGCAGCGCCTCCGCGCGCCGGTACAGGTCTGCCGAGACGAAGACCGAGATCTGCTTCTCCAGCGTGCCGATCAGGCCGACGGAGAGGCTCGAGGGCCGCGCGCCCGCGCCGGCGCCCTCGGTCCGGAACGTGCGCAACACGAAGGCGCCGGCGCCCAGGCGCGTCTCGGGCGAGTAGAACAGCGCCGGAATCACCGAGATGCTTGCCTGCGGCGCCGCGGTCGTGTCGGCGGTCGCGACGACGGTCGCGGCCGGTTCGTCGGCCGCCGGCGCGGCAGCCGCGCCCAAGGCCGCCGCCACGACCACAATCGTCAGGAGGGCGCGCCGGCGGGCGGCGCGGGAAGTCCAGGTCATGCGGATCTCCGTCTCGGGGTAGGGCGGCACGCGCCGACCGACGCGTCGGCACCACGGGCAGTTGCGCCGGCGCAAGTTTCGCGCGGCGGCGCCGGCGGCGGTCGCGCCGGCTGCCGCTGAAGCCTAAGCCATCGCCAACATCTTCAGGATCCCGGCGGCCGTGGCGGTCGGATTCTCCAGCATCGGCATGTGGCCGACGCCAGGCACCTCGACGACCAGCGCTGACGGCGCGGCGGCCTTGACGGCGTACGCCCGCGCCAGCGGAATCAGCGTGTCGGCATCCCCATGGACCAGCACCAGCGGGTCGGCGAACGACGACAGGAAGCCGGTGAGATCCTTCCGCTCGGCCATCGCGCCGAGCGCGCCGATCACCGTGGTCGGGCTCTGCCGCGACATGAGCGCCCGCAGGGATTCCTGCAGTCGCGGATCGGCCGTCAGCTTGGGCGCCATCGTGTCGATCAGGGCTGCGGTGCCCGCCGCGGTCACGGCCTCGATCGACTGGTAGCGGCCCGCCTTGGTCTCGGGCGTGTCGGCGCCGGCCTGCGAGGCGACCAGGCACAACCCGCTGGCCCGTCCCGGATGCTTCTTCGCGAAGGCCA
>VGXH01000689.1 GCA_016873405.1 bacterium | reverse complement strand
CTGCAACTTCGCGTAGCGCGCCAGGCTGGACTGCCGGCACCACCAGCCCCCGCGCACCGCGAAGTGGCCGGGCAGCAGCGCGTAGCCGAGCGAGCGGGCCTGCCGCCCCCCCGCCACCCAGCACAGCACCGCCAACGGCGGCACCAGCACCAGCGCGACCGGCCGCAGCGCCGGGAACACCGACAGCAGCGCGAGGCCGACCGCCAGCCACCGCAGCGCGGAGCGTCGCAGGCGCCAGGCCGCGCGCGGCGCCGGCGGCTGCCAGTCCACCGTCGACAACGCGACCTCCGGATGGATCTCGGCCACCAGCGCGTCGACCAGCGGGGTCCGCAGCGACGGCGCCAGCCACTCGCGGCCGGCCGTCGCCTGCTGGTCGCCGCCGGCGGTCTGCACGCGCACCTCGACGCGGTCCAGCAGCCGCATCAGCGCCGGCTGCCTGACGGTCACCAGTTGCACCCGCGCCAGCGGGATCGTCGCGCGGACGCGCGTGACCAGGCCGCGTGTGGTGCGCAGCTCGTCGCCGTCGCGCTCGAGGGTGAAGCCGTACAGCTGCACGACGGCCCACCCGACCGACAGCAGGCGGATCACCGCCAGGACGCCCAGGGCGCCGCCGGCCACCAGCGCCAGCGCCACCGGCGTGGGGTCGTTGAACAGGCGCCCTTCCTGCCACAGACCCGCCAGATAGGCCTGAAGCAGGTCGGTCGGGCGGGAGAGGGCATCATCGAAGACGTTCGCCTCCCACAGGGCGCCCAGCGCGGCGCCGAGCACGACGCCGCCGCGGTTCTGGGTCAGGCCCAGCACGACCAGGTCGAGCAGGCCCAGGCGCGCGAGCACGCGCGGCGCCGCCGGCGTCGCCGCGGGCTCCGGGCGCTCCGCCGCGGCCTCCGCTGCGGCGACCGGGGCGGCCGCGACCTCGCCGGCGGCCCGGCGCTTGCCCTCCAGCACGCGACGGCGCACCTCGTCGGCATCGGCGGCCGACAGCACGCGCAGCCGGGCCTCCTGCTCGGCGGCCCCGGCCGTCTCGATCCGCAGGTCGACCACCCGCAGCAGCCGGTGCAGCGGCCCCTGCACGCTCTCGAGATTATGGATGCGGGCATAGCGGACGTGACGCACGTTGCGGAACAGCAGGCCGGTGCGCACGATCAGTTCGTCGTCGCCCAGTTCATAAAAGGTGGTGAAGTAGCGCCAGGCCGAGAGGGCGGCGACCGGCAGCGTGAACAGCGGCAGCCAGAGGTCCCATGGCGACTGCCGCACCGCTTCCGGCAGCGCGAACCATTTGGCCCACGGATCCCAGGCCGACTGCCGCGTCGTGAAGGCCAGCGCCAGCAACGGCAGCAGGAGCGCGCGCAGCGAATCGCCGGCCAGGAACAGCGGCGCCCACCGGTGCGGGCGGCGGCTAGAGGACATCGGCGCCGGTCCCGGCCAACAGGTGGTCGCGGATCGCGCAGGCCTCGGCATGCCCGAGGCCGCCGAGCTTGACCTCGGCGTTCTCGGTGCCGGCCGTGAACGCGTGCAGCGTGGCCAGCCCGAAGCGCCGTTCGAGCGGGCCCTGGGACACGTCCGTGTGCTGGATGCGGGAGCGGGGCACGTGGATCTGGCGCCGCCACCAGACGCCGCGCCGGATCTCGAGCCCGTCGTCGCCCCAGCCGTAGCGCCCC
>VGXH01000688.1 GCA_016873405.1 bacterium | reverse complement strand
GGGGGGCGCAGGGGCACGGCGCCGAAGGTCTCGGCGACCAGCCGCTTCGCCTCGGTGCGATCGAAGTCGCCGGCCACCACCAGCGAGGCGTTGCCCGGCACGTAGAACGCGGCGAAGAAGTCCTTCACGTCCTGGACGGAGGCGGCCTCGAGGTCCTCGTGGCTGCCGATCACCGGGTGGTGGTAGGGGTGGCCCTCGGGCCACATCGCCGCGGAAATCATCAGCTCGGCGCCGCCGTAGGGCTGGTTCTCGTAGCTCTGCCGGCGTTCGTTGCGCACCACGCTGCGCTGCAGGTCCAGCTTCTCCTGGTTCATGGCGCGGCTGAGGCCCTCCAGGCGGTCCGCGTCCAACCACAGCAGCGTCGGCAGTAACGAGCGCGGGCCCCACGAGTAGTAGTTCGTGCGGTCCGGGCTGGTCGAGGCGTTGTTGGCGCCGCCGCCGCGCTCCATCAGCACGTCGAACTGGTTGTCCGGGACGCGCTCGGTGCCCATGAACATGAGGTGCTCGAACAGGTGCGCGAAGCCGGTGCGGCCGGGCGATTCGTCCTTCGAGCCGACCTTGAACCAGGTGTTGATGGTGACCATCGGCTGTGCGTGGTCCTCGTGGAGGATCACGGTCAGGCCGTTGGGCAGCGTGTAGGTCTCGACGGACAACGGCGTGGCCATGGAGCCTCCGGCGACAAGGCCGGCGAGCGCGGCCAGGATCAGGATCGAGCGCATGGTGCCCTCCGGGCGGGGTGACGGAACAAGGCACGGCCGGTGGTGGCCGACCGTGTGCATACGCCATGATCGCGCCGCGGTTGCCGTTCGGCCAGTGCCCGCTTGCCGCGGCGGCGGCCAGAGGCGAATCTGTCGGCGTCCCGTGACGCTTCCGCCACGCTTTCGCCCCGGAGCCGCCCGCGCATGGCCCTGCTCGAACTGAAGGACGTCTGCCTGTCTTTGGGCGGCCCGCCGGTCCTGGACCACGTCGACCTGGGCGTGGAGAAGGGCGAGCGCATCTGCCTGCTGGGCCGCAACGGCGAGGGCAAGACGACGTTGCTGCGCCTTCTGGCCGGCGAGATGGCGCCCGATGCCGGCGAGGTGATCCGGCGCCCCGGCGAGGGCGTGGGCTTCCTGCCGCAGGAGGTACCGGCGGACATCCACGGCTCCGTGCGCGACGTGGTCACGGGCGGCCTGGCCTGGCGCGCGGAGCTGAAGACCGGCGAGACCTGGCGGCTCGAGCATCTCGTGGACGGCATCCTCGAGCGCGGGGGGCTGGACGGCGAGGCGCGCTTCGAGTCGCTGTCGATGGGAGGCCGCCGCCGCGTGCTCCTGGCGCGCGCGCTGGTGGGCGAGCCCGGCCTGCTGCTCCTGGACGAGCCGACCAACCACCTGGACATCGACGCCATCGCCTGGCTGGAGGAGCAGCTGAGGCGCTTCGAGGGCACGCTCTTCTTCGTCACGCACGACCGCGCCTTCCTGCGCGGGCTGGCCGGCCGCATCCTCGAGATCGACCGCGGCCGCCTGCGCGACTGGACCTGCGACTACGACACCTTCCTGCGGCGGCGCGAGGAATCGCTGCGCGCCGAGCGCCAGCAGTGGGCCGAGTTCGACCGCAAGCTGGCCGAGGAGGAGGTCTGGATCCGCCAGGGCGTTCGCGAGCGGCGCACCCGCAACGAG
>VGXH01000687.1 GCA_016873405.1 bacterium | reverse complement strand
GGGCGACGGCGTCAGCCCGGGGACGGTCCCCGCCGCGCCGCGCGGAAGTCCGCGAAGCGGGAACCGGTGTCGGCCCCCCACTCCCAGTTGCCCAGCAGGCCCACCTTCGTGATCCGCAGCGGCTTGCGGCCGGGATACACGTCGGCCAGCGAGCGGTGCAGGACCGGTTCGCCGTCGATGGAGACGGTGTAGCGCAGGCCGTCGCCGACCAGCTTCAGGCGCAGCGGCCGGCCCCAGGTGACGCGCTCGCCGACGTTCGTCCAGATCGCGTCGTAGAGATCCTCGAACCCGTCGATCGAGAAGAACGACGACAGGGAGGCGCCGGCGTAGCAGTCGTCGAGCCAGGTGTTGACCAGCAGATGGTTGTCCGCGTCCTGCCACAGGCAGAAGCCCGCGGTCCCGTGCTCGCGCTGGCCGCGGGCGCTGCCGGGCGGGGTCAGCGTCACCTCGAGCTCGGCGAACCCCGGATCGTCCCAGTCGAGGGCGTAGATCGTCCGGCCGGGCAGCGGCTCGGCCACGCAGGCCTGCCAGGCGGCCCCCGTCGCCTCGGCGGCCAGGCGGCCGTCGCCGAACAGGCGCCGCCAGGTGCGGCCGCCCACGGGCGTCAGGCGGCCGTGCAAGTCGCCGGGTTCGCCGCGGAGCGGGTCGGCCGCGACGGTGACGCCGGCGGCGGGCTGCCAGGGTTCGCCGGCCAGCAGTTCGGCCGGGATGGGCAGCGCGCGCGGGAAGGCCTCGACGGCGGCCAGGCCGGCCGGAAAGCGCGCGTCGTCCGCGACGAACCCCAGCGCCGTCTGTGCAGCCAGCTCCGCGCCCGTGAAGCGCCGCCCGAACAGGAGGCGGCCCCCGGCCAGCACCGTGATCTCGCGGCCGTCGTCCAGGATCTGCAGCTCGCGCGGAGGAGCGCTCCACGCCTCGGCCGCCAGTTCGCGGCGGACCCCGCCCACGACGAGCGCCAGCGTCGCGCCGCCGGCGTCCCAGGTCAGCTGCCAGCAGTCGCCGGCGCCCTGCGCCCGCCAGGCGAAGACAGCCGCGGTGGCGGGGCCGGACCCGCCGTCGCCGCCGGCGCCGCCTGCCAGGGCGAGCCGGATCAGCCCGCTCGGCGCCGCGGGCGCCAGGCGCCAGAGGCCGTCGACCTCGGTCCACGCGCCGCCGACCGCTGCGCGCCGACCGGCCAGGGACCGCTCCGCGCCCACGGCGTCCAGGACGCAGGCGCCGGCGCCGAGGTCGCTCCAGGCCGGCAGTTCCGCCACGCGCACCCCGTGCACGCGCGTGTCGGCGCGGAACCCGATCTGTCCCAGCACGGCCTGGTGGAGGCCCGCGTGCAGGCTGGGCGCGGCCGGGCGCGGAACGACGCCGACCACGCGCAGGTCCGGATGCGCCCCCAGGCCGTGCGCGCCCGGCAGCGAGGACACGCCCAGCACCACGTCCGCCTGCCGGACGATGGCGACGTAGTGCAGCGGGACGTTCTGGACGCCGAGCACCGCGGGCGCCCAGGCTCCCTGGGCGCCCACCCACAGCTCGCCGTTGCGCGGGCCGTCGGCGTGCATGACGAAGCCCGCGCCGTGGCGCAGCGGATCGCAGACCGCCTGCGGGCAGAAGCCGACGGCAAGATTCTCGTCCAGCGGCGCGACGGCGGACGAGCCGGCGGCGATCCGCCGC
>VGXH01000686.1 GCA_016873405.1 bacterium | reverse complement strand
GGGGGTTTCCGACCGCCCCTACCCGTACAACGAGATGCTGGCGCAGTTCGTGCTGCTGGGCGACCCGCTGCTGACCCTCGACGGCGGCGAGCCCGTGGTCGAGGCCGTGCTGCACGGCGCCGGCAACCAGGTGGTCAGCGGCACCGTGGCTCTGGTGGCGCTGGACGAGACCAACGTGCGGACCCTGACGGTCACCGCGCGTGACGAGGCCGGCATCGACCGTCTGGAGGTGGTCGATGACGACGGCAACGACCTGACGTCCCAGGTCGCGGTCGAATCGCTGCCGCCCGGCGCGCAGGACCACCAGCGCGTGCAGTACGCGCTGACGGTGCCGGTGCGGCCGTACGATCACGCCTTGACGGTCAGGGTCTACGACACCGGCGCGGCGCGGCCGGGCGACCGCCACTGGTCGCTGGTCTTGGACATGGCGCAGTCGGCGGCGCTGACCGCCGACGGGCTGGCGCACGACCCGCAGACGTTCGCGTTCGAGGCGGGCGTGCCGGTCGCGTTCAGCGGCACGGTCACCAGCGCCGCGTGGCTCTCGTCGGCGATGGAACTGACGCTCACGAGCGAGACGCTCGAACTGACAAACGTCAGCCTGCAGGTCGTCGACAAGGGCAACACGCTGTCGCTGGCCTTCACCGCCACCGCCGGCGCGGCCGGCAGCGCGACGGGCCACGCCGTCACCCTCGGCATCGACGGGTTGGAGACCGAACTGGTGCTGCAGGCGGCGCCCGATGCCGCCGAGACGGCCGCCATCGGGCGGGTGCTCAACTACCCGAATCCCATGGTCGAGTCCACGCGCTTCCTGGTGGAGACGGACATGGCCGGGCAGGGGACGATCAGCCTGTGGTCGGTGGCCGGCAGCCCGGTCGCGCGCGTCGCCTTCGCCACCGCCGGCGCCGGCGATGTCGTGGTCGACTGGGACGGCCTGGACGCGCACGGCGACCGCCTGGCCAACGGCACCTACCTCTACCGCGTGCAGATCGACGGGCCGCTGGGCACCGCGCGCAGCGACGTGCAGCGGCTGGTGATCATGCGCTGACGCCGCCGGCGGGGCGGGCGCCGGTCCGCCCGCCGGGGAAGGATGGCGATGGGACGGAGCTTGCGCCCGGCGGCGGGCCGCCTGCTGACGGGTTTGCTGTTGCTGCCGGTGTTGGCCGCCTGCGGCGGCCCGAAACGATTGCCGCCGCTGTCGACCACGCCGCGGCCGGGGCCCGACGCGGAGGCCGAGATCCAGCCGGCCGACCCGAGGCCGCTGCCCGAGCATCCGGGCCCGCCGCCCATCCCCTGGCTGGAACCGGCCGAACCCCTGCTGCTGCTGGGCGTGGGCCTGCTGGAGGACCAGGCGCGCCTCGAACTGCGCGCCGAGGGCGCGGCCTGGGTGCGGGACGCCGACAGCGGCCGCACGCTGGCGGCCCTGGAGACCGGCGAGCCGCTGGTCTGCCGGCGCCAGGGCGGGGGCGTGACGTGGGAGGCCGGTCGCGAACGCGGGAGCGCGCAGTCCCTGGCCCTGCAGCCGATCGACCCCGGATTCCTGGTCAGCGCGCCGGGCGGCTCCTACCGCGGCGAGTTCCTGGTGATCCCCACGCCGGGCGCGCGCGGCCTGACCCTGGTCAACAACGTCGAGCTGGAGGACTACCTCAAGGGCGTCGTGCCCC
>VGXH01000685.1 GCA_016873405.1 bacterium | reverse complement strand
GGGGAGGCCCAGTTCGTTCCGCGCGCGTTCCCTGAGCACCGGCAGCGCGGTGGCGGCGTTCCACTCGGCGAGCAGGCTGGCGCCCTCGGCCTCGGCCACGCGGCGCTGCGCCTCCAGCTTCAGCAGATGCCGACGCAGGGCGGTCACCTCGTTCGTCACGTGCACGGCCGCGCCCAGCACCGCGGTCACGAGCACCAGGACCAGGGCGGCCAGGCCCTGTCGCCCCCGCATCACGCGGCGACGATGGGCCATGGCCGCCCCCTGGCGGGCGGCCAGGGAACCGACGGGAGCGAGCGGAGAGCTGTTGCACCTGCGCATGCCGACTCCTCGCGGGCGGGACGGGCCGCCCCTAGCGAATGACCTCCGCGGCGCGCAGCTTGGCGCTGCGCGACCGCGCGTTGACCTGCTGCTCGGCCGCCGAGGCGACGAGCGCCCCGCGCGTCAGCGGCCGCAGCCAGGCCTGGTGACGACAGGCGCAGAGCGGCGTGTCCGGGGGGCACACGCAGTCGCGCCGTTCCTGGTCGATGAACCGCTTGACCAGGCGATCCTCGAGCGAGTGGTAGCTGATGACGACCAGCCGGCCGCCGGGCCGCAGGACGTCGCGCAGCGCGGCCAGCGCTTCGGCGAGCGCTCCCAGCTCGTCGTTGACGGCGATGCGGAGCGCCTGGAAGACCCGGCTCAGCGCCGGCTCGGCCTTGACGCCGCGCGGCAGCGCCGCCTGCACGGCCTCGCGCAGCTGGGTCGTCGTGGCCAGCGGCTCCTCGGCGCGGCGGCGCGCGACCTCGCGCGCGATGCGCCGGCTGCCGCGCTCCTCGCCCCACTTCCACAGGAGGTCGGCCAATTCCGCCTCGCCGAGGCGCGCCAGCAGTTCGGCCGCGGTCTCGCCGCGGGACTGGTCGAAGCGCAGGTCCAGGGGCCCGTGGGCCCGGTAGCTGAAACCGGGGCCGGGGTCGTCGAGCTGCCGGGAGCTGACGCCCAGGTCCAGCAGGACGCCGTCGACCGCGTCCCAGCCCGCCGCTCCCAGCGCCGCGCCCAGGTGTCGGAACGAGCCGTGGTGGCAGCGCAGGCGGTGTTCGCGCGCGGCCAGTTCGCGGCAGGCTTCCTGCGCCACGTGGTCCAGATCGAGACCCAGCACGTCGGCGCCGGCCTCGAGCAGGCCCGTGGCGTGGCCGCCGAAGCCGAAGGTGCCGTCGACGATGCGCCGGCCCGGCCCGGCCGCCAGCAGACCGAGGGTCTCGCCGCGCAGCACCGGGACGTGCGGCGCCGCGATCATGGCATGACTTCGGAGCGCGCTCCGGCCGGCTGACGCCAGGCGGCCATGGCCGCGGGCGAGGCGCCCAGCTCGCGATCCCAGTCCTCCATGACCACGATCGCCTTCAGGTAGTCGCTCCAGCCGTGCAGGTAGAGTTGGTGATGGAACGCGCGCAGCCGGCGGTTCCAGACGATGAGGGCGCCGGTGGCGCGGTAGTCGAGGTGGGCCAGCCGACTGCCGTCCAGCACGACGCGACAGCCGCGGCGTTCCAGCCGCGGCGTCACGCGCGCGATCAGCTTCTCCAGGCCGGCGCGATCGAGGATGCCCGAGAGAGTGACCCAGACAGCCGTTTCGTTCTGCCTGATCTCGATCTCCGTATGGTTGCCTGCGGCCTCCTGCCTGCCGGGCAAAA
>VGXH01000684.1 GCA_016873405.1 bacterium | reverse complement strand
CAGAGCGCCTCCAGCGTGTGGGGCGCCGCGGCGTCGCCGTGGGCCAGCGCCGTGACCAGCTCGCGGACCTCGCCGGCGAACGCGCCCGCGATGGCGCCCTCGAGGTACGTCGCCCCGACCGTCGTCGTCGCGTCGAGCCGGCCCGCCAGCAGGCGCCCCCACGCGAGCGCGAAGCGGCGGTGGACGTCGCCGGCCCGGCTCGCGCAGCGCAGCGCGGCCAGGAGCCCGCACAGGTAGTCGTCGCCCGTCGGCGTCAGGCCCGCTCCGAGGCCGACCAGCCCGGCCGCCACCCCGTCCGCCGCGTCCACGTCGCGCGCGCGCACAGCATCGGCCAGGTCGCGGGCCGCCGCCACGAGCCGGCGCCCGACCAGCGTCCCGGATACCGGCGCGCCCAGCAGCGTGTCCAGCCGCAGGTCCGACTCCCGCTCCGCCTGCCGCGCCATCAGCCGCGCCGCGCACGCGGACCACGCCGCCCGCACGCCCGCGTCGCGCAGGTCCACGTGCGGCAGCCGCCGCCGCCGCGAAGCCTCCGCGTCGGCCAGGTCGACCGCGAACACCGCGCGGCCGTCCGGCCCGTCGAAGACCAGTTGCGCGCCCTCGCGCCGGCCGCCGGTGCCGGCCGCTACCGGCCAGGCGTCGAAACGCTCGCGCGTCGCCAGCCGGATGCCGCGCGGCCGCGCGGCCGTGCCGGCGCCCGCCAGCGTGACCAGTCCGCGCTGGCCGGCCACGGCCAGGTTCAGCGAGCCGGCGAACACGCTATGGACGCGGAACCGGAAGTCCCCGTCGGGGACCTCCGATCCCATCGTCAACGCGCGCCGTCGGCACGGGTCGGCCACGTTGTCTGCTCCCGTCTCAGCGGAACACGAACACCTTCACCGGCGCGCCCGGGCGCTCGTCGGCCTCGATCACCGTCGCGTCCATCGTCGCACCGATGACCGGGTCGCCCTCGCACTCGATGCGCCCCGACGCGCGCAGCCCGTTCGGGAATTCCACCATGCCGAACATCAGGAACTTGCGGTTGAACCCCTCGGGCAGGTTCCACACGCGCGTCCAGGTCAGCAGCCTGCAGGAGCCCTCGAGGTCGAACTGCTCCCAGTGCTTGCCGGTGACCGGGTCGCGGTGCGCGCCGCAGCCCTTGCAGACCATCGGCGCGGGATAGAAGATCGTCCCGCACTTCAGGCACTTGTAACCACTGATGTGCGGCGTCTGCTCGCCGTAAACGCTGAAGTCGATCATCAGTGGCTCCTAGTCCTTCGCGAGGATCGTGGTGACGACGTTGTTGCCGAACCCGCCGAAGTTGACGGCCAGGCCGTACTTCGGATCCTTCACCTGGCGGCCCTCCTCGGCCTCTCCGCGCAGCTGGCGCACCAGCTCCACGACCTGCGACACGCCGGTGGCGCCCACCGGGTGGCCCTTGGCCTTCAGCCCGCCCGAGGTGTTGATCGGGATGCGGCCGCCGATCTCGGTCTCGCCGTTGCGCACGCCGAGGAACGACTTGCCACGCTCGAAGAAGCCGACTTCCTCGCTGTTGAGCAGCTCGAAGATGACGAACGCATCGTGCAGCTCGGCCACCGAGATGTCCTGCGGACCCACGCCCGCCATCCGGTAGGCCCGCTCCGACGACAGCCGCACGGCGTCCAGCACCAGCGGGTCCTTGCGGTTTT
>VGXH01000683.1 GCA_016873405.1 bacterium | reverse complement strand
GAGGAAACGGACATGTCGCGCATTGGCAAGAACCCCGTCGCCCTGCCGTCCGGCGTGACGGTGGCGATCGAGGGCACCACCTCGGTGGTCAAGGGCCCGAAGGGCGAGCACCGGCAGCACATCCCTGCCGGCCTCGGCTTCGAGCAGAAGGACGGCAAGCTGTACATCACGCGGCCGGACGACTCCAAGACCATGCGGGCCCGTCATGGCCTGGTGCGCGCCCTGATCGCGAACCAGGTGACCGGCGTCACCGAGGGCTTCAAGAAGTCGCTGGAGATCGTGGGCGTGGGCTACCGCGCCGCGGTCAAGGGGCAGGCGCTGGACCTGCAGCTGCAGTTCAGCCACCCGCTGGAGTACCCGATCCCGGCCGACATCAAGATCACCTGCCCGGACCAGACGCACATCGAGGTCTGGGGCGTGGACAAGCAGCGGGTCGGCCAGGTCGCCGCGGAGATCCGCTCGTTCCGCAAGCCGGAGCCGTACAAGGGCAAGGGCATCCGGTACGTCGGCGAGGACATCATCCGCAAGGCCGGCAAGGCGGCGGGCAAGTAGCCCGAACGGTGGCGGCCCGCGCGCGGGCCTTCGGCGGCAATCCGCGCTGGGCACCGGCCCGGCGCAGAGGTGAAGGACGATGAGCAGCATCAGCAAGAAGCGGCGCGAAATCCGGGCCAAGCGGAAGGTCAGCATCCGCAAGAAGGTGTCCGGCAGCGCCGAGCGGCCGCGGATCTCGATCCTCCGCAGCCACAAGAACATCTACGCCCAGGTGGTCGACGACACGCTCGGGCACACGCTGGCCGCCTGCGACGGCAGCAAGGTCGGCGAGGTGTCGGCGCCCGAGGGCGTGACCGGCAAGTGTGCGGTGGCCTACGGCGTCGGTCGGGCTCTGGCCGAACTGGCCAGGTCGAAGGGGATCGAACGCGTGGTCTTCGACCGCAGCGGTTATCTGTACCACGGTCGGGTGGCCGCCCTGGCCCGCGGGCTCAGGGACGGCGGCCTCGAGGTCTAGTCCTTGCCGGCCGCGGCCGGCGAGCGAGACAGGAGCAGTCAGATGGCGGGATTCGACAATCAGAGAAGCGGCGATGCCAACCGCGGCGGTCGTGGTGGCCCGGGTGGACCTGGTGGCGGCGGGCGCGGTCCCGGTGGCGGCGGGCGTGGTCCCGGACGCGGCGGCCCCGGCGGGCCCGGTGGCCCGGGCGGCCCGGGTGGACCGGGCGGGCGCGGCGGCCGCGGGCGCGGTGACGGCCCCGGCGGCGATCGCGGTCCCCGATCCGGCGGTCCCCGCGAGGGCGGCGAGCAGGCCGGCTCGGACCTGCACGAGAACGTGATCAGCATCAACCGCGTGGCCAAGGTCGTCAAGGGCGGCCGGCGCTTCAGCTTCGCCGCGATCGTCGCCGTGGGCGACGGCAAGGGCAAGGTCGGCGTCGCCATGGGCAAGGCCAACGAAATCGCCGACGCCATCCGCAAGGGCGGCGAGGCGGCGCGCGCGGCGCAGATCTCGGTGCCCATCCAGAAGGAGACGATCGCCTACGAGGTGATCGGTCGCTTCGGCTCCAGCCGCGTGCTCCTGAAGCCCGCCTCGCCCGGTACCGGCGTCATCGCCGCCGGCGGCGTGCGCGCCATCCTCGAGGCGGCGGGCGTCAAGAACATCCTGACCACGCAGCTCGGCTCGCGGGG
>VGXH01000682.1 GCA_016873405.1 bacterium | reverse complement strand
CGCGATCACGACGGGCGCTGCGACAAGTGCGAGCGCCGGGAACGCCGCGAGCGCCGCGAATGCCGCCACGACCGGCACGACCGGCGCGACGACTGCTGCGAAGGGCGCCATGACCGCGGCCGCCGCCACGACCGCGCCGGTTTCGCCGCCTGCGACCACTCCGAGCGCTGCGGCGCCTGCCGGGTCGTCGAGGTCGGCGGCTGCCGCGAACACCGCGGGATGATCTGGGTGGCCGGCCACTACGAACGCATCCCCGCCGGCCGCGGCCGCGGCAACCGGGTCTGGGTGCCCGGCCACTGGGAACGCGCCATGATCGCCTGCCGCTAGCTCAGGTGGCCCTCCGGGGCCATGCCGACGCCCCGCGCCCCCTCCCCCCGGGCGCGGGGCGTTGCTTTGCGGGCGGCATTCACGCCTCCACCGGTCGCCAAAACGGCCGATCAGCGTTATGCTCAGGCCCGAGCGGCCGTTTCCGTGGACCGGCGAGCAGCCGGCCCGGGGTCGGCGTCCGCGCGCCTGGCGCAAGCCTTGGGGATGCCCGAACGATGAGCCGACTGACACGCCACCTGCTGGGCCGTCTGGCCGCCGACCGGATCCTGGTCCTGGACGGCGCCATGGGCACCATGATCCAGACCTACGGCCTGGACGAGGCGGCCTTCCGCGGCGCGCCGCTGCGCGACCACCCGCGCGACCTGAAGGGCAACAACGACATCCTCAACCTGACGCAGCCGCAGGTCATCAGCGAGATCTACCGCGGCTACCTCGAGGCCGGCGCCGACATCATCACGACCAACACCTTCAACGGGACCTCGGTCTCGCAGTCGGACTACGCCACCGCGCATCTGGTGCGCGACATCAACGTGGCCTCGGCGCGCCTGGCGCGCGAGGCGGCCGACGAGTACACGCGCCGCGACCCGGACCGCCCGCGCTTCGTCGCCGGTTCGCTGGCCCCGACCAACCGCACCTGCTCCATCTCGCCGGACGTCAACGACCCCGGCCTGCGCAACATCACGTTCATGGAGCTGGTCGCCTCGTACGCGGAGGAGGCCGAGGCGCTGCTCGACGGCGGCGCCGACCTGCTCCTGATCGAGACGATCTTCGACCCCCTCAACTCGAAGGCCGCCGTCTATGCGGTGCGCGAGCTGCTCGAGCGGCGCGGCACGCCCGACGTTCCGGTCTGGGTCTCCGGCACCATCGTCGACACGAGCGGCCGCACGCTCACCGGCCAGACCGGCGAGGCGTTCTGGATCTCGCTGCGCCACGCCGAGGCGGCCGCCTTCGGGCTGAACTGCGCCCTCGGCGCCACGGCCCTGCGGCCGTTCCTGGCCGAAGTGGCCCAGCTGGCCGACACGCTGGTCTCGGTGCACCCGAACGCCGGCCTGCCGAACGAGCTGGGCGGCTACGACGAGACCCCCGCGCAGATGGCGGCCGTGCTGGCCGGCTTCGCGCGCGACGGCCTGGTGAACATCGTCGGCTCGTGCTGCGGCACCACGCCCGCCTACACCAAAGCCATCGCCGAGGCGCTCCGCGGACTGCCGCCGCGGCGCGTGCCGGAGCCGCGCCGGGGCACGTTCCTGGCGGGCCTGGAGGCGTTGCGTCTGGACGACGACGCGCTCTTCGTGAACATCGGCGAGCGCACGAACGTGGCGGGCAGCAAGAAGTTCGCCCGGCTGATTTT
>VGXH01000681.1 GCA_016873405.1 bacterium | reverse complement strand
CCCCGGAGGTTTGGGCCGCGCTCTCGTGGACCCCGGCGACGGCGGTGGCGATCTTCGACAGCCCCTCCGTGGCGGCGGCGACATTGGCCGCGACGGCCCCCGAGTCACCCGCGACTCGGGCGATGCCCGCACTGATCTCCCGCGACGCCGCGAGTTGCTGTTCCACCGCCGCCGCGATCGCGGTCGAGATCTCGTCGACCTGCGTGATCGTCGTCCCGACCGAGGTGGTCGCTTCGAAGGCGCGGCTCATGCTTGCGCGCATCTCGCGGATCTGCGCGGCGATCTGCTCGGTGGCGGCGGCGGTCTGCCGCGAGAGCTCCTTGACCTCCGACGCGACAACGGCAAAGCCGCGTCCGGATTCACCCGCGCTGGCGGCCTCGATGGTCGCATTCAGGGCCAGGAGATTCGTCCGGCTGGCGATATCCTGGATGACGTCGAGGATCTTGCCGATGCCCTCCGCCGTCCGGCCGAGATCGGCCATGACCGACGACGACTGGGACACCGTCACCGTGGCGCGTCCGGAGACCTCCGACGCGCGCACGCAGTTGCGCGCCACTTCGCTGAATGACGCGTTGAGCTCCTCGAGCGCGGCGGCGACGGAATCGACCGAGGAGGAGACGTTTCGAGTGGCCGCGGAGACCTCCGCCATGTTCCCGCTCAGCATCCGTGTCGCGGCGGCGACGGAATCGACCGAGGAGGAGACGTTTCGAGTGGCCGCGGAGACCTCCGCCATGTTCCCGCTCAGCATCCGTGTCGCGTCGGCGACGGCGTCGGATTGCTCGTCGGAGCGGCGGGCGGCTTCGACCATCTCCTGCGAAGCGCCGTCGAGTGCGCCGGCGGAGATCGACAACGTTGAACTGGCGCTCTTGATGTCGATGAACGCCACCTGGAGGCGCCGGGTCAGCGTCCGCAGCGACTGCCCGAGGCGGCCCGATCCGGTCGAGGCCCGGCCGGCGGCCAGCAGATCGCCCGCGGCGGTTGCCTCCACGATGCGCAGCTCGTCGGCCCCGGCCGCGACCGTGCCGCCCCGCTGGGCGATCAGGCCGCCGAGAGCCGCGGCCATCGCCAGCCATCCGGCCCACTGGGATGCGAGTGACGCTCCGGACGCGGCCGCGAGAACGCCACAGCCGCCGGCGAGAACCAGGCAGGAGGCCACGATCTGGGAGCGACTTCGAAGGACCCGTACCATTTTCGACTCCTGTTCGCTTCGGGGCGACGCGCCTGGCGCCGAGGTGCGATATCGACCGCTGCGGCGGGCGATTGAGCCGATAATGGAAACGCGGATCCGCTGGGGGCGGAAGGCTTCAGCCACAGCCGCTTCACCCGGCCCCGGCGCGCTCACTGCCAGGTTCAGCGGTGCCGGAAGACGCCGACCACGCCGGCGACCACCAGCGCGGCGCCGGCCAGCGTCCACTTGGTCACCGGCTCGTCGACGAGCAGCCAGCCCAGGAACACCGCGATGACCGGGTTCACGTAGGCGTACGTCATCACCACGCGGTACGGCAGGCGCTGCAGCGTGATCACGTAGCTCGTGAAGGCGAACACCGAACCCACGACCACGAGGTAGGCCCAGGCGGCCCAGGCCGCGGCATCGGGGCGCGGCAGCGGCGCGCCGGCGCCCAGTTCGCCGCGGCCGAGCGCCATCGCGGCCAGGCCCAGGCCGCCGAGCAGCTTTG
>VGXH01000680.1 GCA_016873405.1 bacterium | reverse complement strand
CAGGCCCGGCTCGCGGCCATCCGGGCCGCGGATCGCCTCGAGGACCAGCGCGCAGTCCTCCACCGTGCGCGCGATGGGCCCGATCTTGTCCATGCTCCAGCTGAGCGCCATGGCGCCGGCGCGGCTGACGCGGCCGTACGTGGGCCGCAGCCCCGTGACGCCGCAGCGCGAACTGGGCGAGACGATGGAGCCCCACGTCTCGGTGCCGATCGCGAACGGCACCAACCCGGCCGAGACGGCGGAGGACGAACCGGCCGACGAGCCGCTCGCGCCCTGCTCCAGGTTCCACGGGTTGAGCGTGGTGCCGCCGAACCAGACGTCGCCCCAGGCCAGCGCGCCCAGGGTCAGCTTGGCCACCAGCACGGCGCCCGCGTCGTCCAGCTTGCGAACCACGGTCGCGGTGTCGTCGATGACCTGCTCGCGGTACGGCGCGGCGCCCCAGGTGGTGGGCGCGCTGGCCACCGCCAGCAGGTCCTTGGCGCCGTAGGGGATGCCGTGCAGCGGGCCCAGGTACACGCCCTTGTCCAGCAGCGCGTCCAGTTCGCGGGCGCGGGCCAGGGCGCGCTCCGGCAGCAGCGTCACGACGCAGTGCAGCTTCGGGTCGTGCCGGCGCAGGCGATCCAGCGACCACTCGGCCAGCTCCACGCACGAGACCTGGCGATCGCGCACCAGCCGCGACAGCGTCGGGATGTCAGCGAAGGCCAGTTCGCCCAGGTCGGCCGGACGCTTCTGCGGACCCGGGTCGGCGAAGCGGGCGGGCGCGTCCGCGATGGCCTGGCCTGGCCGCGTCTGCCAGGGATCCAGGCGCAGCGCCGGCGCCACGTCGTTGGCCGGCTGGCGCGCGCGCAGCGAGCGGTACGCCGCCAGTTGCTCGAACAGGTTCGGCAGCATGAGTGCGCGCTCGGCATCGGTCAGGTCGAGGCCGAGCACCGCGGCGGCGCCCTGCAACTGGGCGTCGGTGAACGGCGGCGGCGCCTCCGGCGCGGCTTCCTGCGCGAAGGACAAGGCGGGCAGCAGGGACAGCAGCAGCGCCGCCAGCGCGGCGGCCGCGGACAGGCGCGGGTTCGGGCGGGGCATGGGGCACCTCCGGTTGGGACCGCCCGGGAGCATCGGGCAGCAGCGGGCGCGCGTCAACGGGGGAGGCAGCAGGCGAACGGTTGGGCCCGTAACTTATTGTCTGGTAATCGCCTGGACAACGGCGGCGGCGACGGCCAGCGGGCGACGAAAGATGTCAAGGTATTAACTTGACGGCCGATTATTAAAATATAAACTTCGCAACTAATAGACCGTGTTGCTGGTGGCGCTCGCCCGCCCCGGCACCAGAACTGGAGGTAATTCCATGTACCGCGAAGACATCACGACCCGCCCCGCCCTGCCGCGCCTGACGCTTCGACTCGTGCTCCTGGTGGCCGCGCTGGCGCTCGGCGTCGCCCTGGCGCAGGCGGCGGACGAGCCGGAAGCCGCGCCGGCAAAGCCGCTCGAAGGCAAGGAGCTCTTCAAGGCCCACTGCAAGACCTGCCACGGCGCGAAGTCCGAGGCCGGCGAGCTGACCCCGATGACCCTGATCGCCGAGCAGTGGGAAGAGGTCTTCGCCGGCGCCTGGGCCGAGACCCACGGCGCGGTCGCGGCGCCGGGCGCCGCCGACAAGAAGCTCACGGACATCCTCGACGCCGACGG
>VGXH01000679.1 GCA_016873405.1 bacterium | reverse complement strand
TCTCCTCGGCCAGGACCAGTCGCACCGCCTGCAGGAACGGCAGGTAGCGCCGCGACACCGCCTCGCGGGCCTCGGGGCTGACGAACAGAAGGAGGAGGTAGCCGAGCCGCACGTCCTGGTGCTCGAGCGGCAGGGCGATCAGTCGCTGGCCCGCGGCGCGCCCGCCGGCCCGCCCCGGTTCGAGGCGGAAGATGCCCGGCGCCAGGATGCTCTCGGCGACGGCCGCGTCGACCTGGTCCTGCAGGTTGACCAGCACCTTGTCCCAGGAACTCTCGCTCCACTGCCAGGTCTGGCGCGGCGAGTAGGCCGCGCCCGCCGCCGCGCGCAGCACCAGCGCCGCGCCGCCGGCGCCCACGAAGCCCGTCAGGTTGCGCAGGATCTCCCGCAGGACCTCGTCCCAGTTGCTGGCCGCGCTCAGCTCGCGTCCGAACCGGTAGAGCAGCGACAGCTCGGCCATGGCTTCGTTCAGCTGGCGGTTGGCGGCCTCGAGGCTGTCGCGCGCGCGGAGCAGTTCGGCCGGGCTGTCACCCGGCTCGCCGAGCTCGCGGCGGAGTCGCCGCAGCGTCTCGCGCGTGCGGCCGGAGGTCTCCAGCAGCAGACGCCCCTGGTCGCGCCGCTCCAGATGCTTTTCAGCGCGGATGAGCATGTTGACCCAGTCCGCGCGCCCCACGGGCACCGCCAGGGCGTCGAAGAGGCCCGCGCGGAAGAACTCCACGAGCTGCGACGCGGGCAGGTCGCCATGCAGCAGGACCGGCAGCAGCGGCGCGCGCAGCGACGCAACCGCCGCCAGCCAATCGGTCAGGCGCCCGCCCCCGTCCGGGCCGGCGAACGCGTCCTGGTGCACGATCACCAGACGCGCGGGACCAAGGTCGCCCGCGGCGGCGTCGCGCAGGGCGGCCAGCGCCGCGTCCGGATCGCCGTACGCCTGCGCGGACCCGTCGCCCGTCGCGCCCGCCGCCGGCCACCCGGGCGGACCGAGCCAGCAGGCCGCAGCAGGCCACGGGCCGGGGACATCGAAAAGCCTGCCGTCGCTCATCGCAGGGCAGCCGTCCGGTTGGGAGTGACGCCTTCCTTCGCCGCGGTACTGTAAAATTATTTACCAGCCAAATCAACAGGAAAAGGGATCCTGTTTCCAGGATCCCTCCTGCGTCCCCGGGGCCGCCCTCCGGGCGGGGTCCCTACAGCTTGCCGAGATTCTCCAGGATGCCGCCGAGGCGACCGGCCACCGTCTGGCGGACCTCGGCGGAGTGGTAGAACCCCGTGGCCAGGCGCTCGCGTGCGGCCGCGACCTTTTCCGGTCGCACGTCGGGCAGCTCAGCCAGGGCGGCGCGGCCGACATCCACGGCCGCCTTCAGGTCCACCAGTCGGCGCGCGGCATCGCTGATCTCCGCCTTGTCCGCGGCCGTGGGCGCCACCGCCGGCTGTCCAGCCGGGTCGGCCGCGCCGGGCTGCGCGCCGCTGCGGTCAGCGTTGCGGAAGCGGTCCAGCAGGCCCTGCCGGAGCAGGGGCGCACCGTTGATCTTGTCCATGGCCATCGCGAACCTGCCTGGTTGACCGGTCCTGGCGGTCGGTGCCGTGGCGCCCCGCCGGTGTTGCCGCCATGATCGCCGTTGCAAGCGGGGTGCCTGTCGGCGAGCGCTGGCCGGTACGTGAGCGTGTCGGCGCCGCTCAGCCGTTAT
>VGXH01000678.1 GCA_016873405.1 bacterium | reverse complement strand
CGGCGAGGCGCGGCTGCTCGAAGGGTTGAGCGGCCACTTCCGGCCGGAGCTGCTGAACCGGCTGGACGGGATCGTGCGGTTCTCTTCGCTGGGGCGCGGCGAGGTGGCGCGCATCGTCAGGCTGGAGCTGGCGAAGGTGGCGCGCTCGCTCAGCGAGCAGGAGGTCGGGCTGGAGGTGACCGACGCGGCGGTGGACTGGCTGGCCGAGCGCGGGTTTGACCCGGTGTTCGGGGCGCGACCGGTCAAGCGGGTGATCCAGCGCGAGGTGCAGGACCGGGTGGCGGACCTGATCCTGGCGGGCGAGGCCGGGGTGGAGACGGTGATCGTAGTCGATGTCGGGGGCGGCGGCTTGGTGGCGACGGCGCGCAAGGGGTGAACCCGCCGCGTGCGCCGGCGCACGCGGAGTGGATTCGGGGTGCGGCGGAGTGATGGCGTAGCGGGTTTGGCGGCGCCGGTCGCCGGAGCCGGGGGTTGACCGGCAGCCCGTCGCCGTGGCACGCTCCCCCGGCGCTGCCGCACAGGACGGCGGCCGAGACCAGGGGGGCGAAATGGGTGACGGTCCGGCCGGAGCCGACAGGTCGACGCGCCAGCAGGCGCAGGATGCATTCTTTGCCGTCGTCGAATCAGCCCCCTTCGGCATGCATTTCTACGATCTCCTGCCCGACGGCCGGCTCGTCTTCTCCGGCGCGAACCCGGCCGCGGACCGCATCCTCGGCGTTGCCAACGCGCAGTTCCTCGGCAAGACCATCGAAGAGGCGTTCCCGCCGCTGGTGGACACCGAGGTGCCGGCGCGGTACCGCGAAGCCGCAGCCGAGGGCCGGCCGTGGCGCACGGAACAGCTTTCCTATCGCGACAACGTGATCGTCGGCGCCTTCGAGGTGACGGCCTTCCAGATCGGGCCGCGGCGCATGGCGACCGTGTTCCAGGACATCACCGAGCGCAAGCTGGCAGAGGTGGCGCTGACGCGGGAGAAGGAGCGCCTTGCGGTCACCTTGGGTTCCATCGCCGACGGCGTCCTCTCCACCGACGCGGAAGGCCGGATAACGCTGCTCAACCGCATGGCGGTGCACCTGACCGGCTGGAGCACCGACGCCGCCGCGGGCCGACAGGTCGAAGATGTCCTGGCGCTGTTCGGCGCCTGCGGTCAAGAGTCCGTGGACAACCCCGTGCGCGCCGCGCTTGCCCGTGGAGAAGTCACGGCGCTGCCCCCCAACACCGTCGCGCGCACCACGGGCGGCCGCGAGTTCGCGGTCGAAGGCGCCGCAGCGCCCATTCGCGACGAGGCCGGTCAGGTCGTCGGAGCGGTGCTGGCCGTCCGCGACACCACAGAAAGGCAACGCCTTGAGGAGATAGAGCGGCGCAGCCAGCGCCTCGAGTCGCTGGGACTGCTCGCCGGTGGCATCGCCCACGACTTCAACAACATGCTTTCGGGTCTGTTTGGGTACATCGATCTCGCGCGCGCCGCGAGCGAGGAGCCGGCTTCGGTTCGCCGCTACATGACGAATGCCGCCTCGGTTCTCGACCGCGCCAGGGGCCTGGCCTACCAGTTACTCACCTTCGCGCGCGGCAGCGCGCCCGTGCGGCGCGCCGTGCATCTCGACGAACTCCTGCACCAGACGGTGCCGTTCGCGCTGACCGGCTCGGCCATCGAGGCGCGATTCGACATGGCGCCGGATCTTTT
>VGXH01000677.1 GCA_016873405.1 bacterium | reverse complement strand
CGGCAGCACGGTCACGTCGGCGGGAGCCGCCGCGGCCAGTTCCTGGGCGGCCAGCAGCCGCAGACCGTGCGCCCGGCAGGCCGTCGCCGCCGCCGCCACGGCCAGGCCGATGTCCGGCTTCGCGGCGTTGCCCAGCAGGCCGACCGCGACCGGCGCCCGGTCCTCCGCGCCCGGCATCACGACGCGCTCCCGGTGCGGCGGCCGGTCCCGCGCCCCTCGTCGGCGCGCGCCTCGGCCAGCCGCGCCGAGACCCGGTCGGCCAGCGAGGCGGGGTCCAGGCCCATGTCCGCCAGGAGTTCGGCCCGCGTGGCGTGCTCCTGGAACGCGTCCGGAATCCCCACGCACTCCACGCGGGGCGGGTGCGGCTCGTCGTGGGCCGCCGCCCACTCCAGGACGCCCGCCCCGAAGCCGCCCAGGACCGTGTTCTCCTCCAGGGTGAACACCTCGCGGTGCCGATGCCAGACGTCCGCCAGCAGGCTGACGTCGAGCGGCTTGACGAACCGCATGTCCACGACCTCCGCCTCCAGGCCGCGCCGCGCCAGCAGCTCGGCGGCGCCGAGGGCCGCCGTCACCATCGTGCCGACGGCCAGCAGGCACGCGTCCGAGCCTCGGCGCAGCGTCTCGGAACGCCCGATCGGCAGCGGCGTCGGCGCGCCGGTCAGCGGCACGCCCAGCCCGGCCCCGCGCGGGTAGCGCACCGCGCTGGGGCCGTCCTGCCGGGCCAACCCCGTCGCCAGCATGTGCCGCAGCTGGTCCTCGTCGCGCGGCGCCATCACCACCAGGCCAGGCACCATGCGCAGGAAGGTCAGGTCGAACACCCCGTGGTGCGTCGGGCCGTCCTCGCCGACGACGCCGCCACGGTCGACGGCGAACACCACCGGCAGGTGCTGCAGCGCGACATCGTGGATGATCTGGTCGACCGCCCGCTGCAGGAAGGTCGAGTAGATCGCCACGACCGGCCGCTCGCCGGCGCAGGCCAGTCCGGCGGCGAAGGTGACGGCGTGCCCTTCGGCGATGCCCACGTCGTGGCAGCGCCGCGGCGCCTGCTCGCGCAAGCGATCCAGGCCGGTGCCCGACGGCATGGCCGCCGTGACCGCGTGCAGGCGCGGCTCGGTCGCGGCCAACTCGCACATCGTCTCGCCGAAGACGTCGGTGTACGAGGGCACCTCGGCGGCCACGACCTTCATGCCCTCGGACTTGTCGAACTTGCCGACGCCGTGGTAGCGCTGCCCGTCCTGCTCGGCGAAGCTGTAGCCCTTGCCCTTCTCGGTGATCAGGTGGATCAGGATCGGTCCCTTGAGCTGCCGCACGGCCTGCAGCGTGCGGATCAGCAGCGGCAGGTCGTGGCCGTCCAGGGGACCGTAGTACTTGAAGCCCAGCTCCTCGAACAGGATGGTCGGCACCACCAGCTGCTTGAGGCTCTCCTTGATGCGGCCGGCCAGTTCCTGCGCCCGGCCGCCGCGCGGCATCCGGCCCAGGAGGTCCCAGACGTCCGCCTCCAGGCGCAGGTAGTGGCGCCCGCTCGTGATGCGCGTGAGGTACTTCGAGATGGCCCCGACGTTGGGCGAGATGCTCATCTTGTTGTCGTTCAGCACGACGATGAGGTTCGTCCCCAGCAGGCCCGCGTTGTTGAGGCCCTCGTAGGCCAGGCCGCCGGTCAGCGCGCCGTCGCCCACGACCGCCCC
>VGXH01000676.1 GCA_016873405.1 bacterium | reverse complement strand
AGGGCCCGGCGATCACCGAGATCTGCGGCACCACGCCCGACAGCAGCGTGTTGTGGTAGAAGATCTTGCCGTAGCCCGAGAGCGCGCCCACGCCCTCCTGGATGCGCGCGCCGCCGCCGTCGTTGAAGCCGACCACGGGCACGCCGCACTTCAGCGCGGTGGCCAGCATCTCGACGATCTTGGCCGCGTGCCGTTCACCGACGGCGCCGCCGCCCACCGTGAAGTCCTGCGAGAAGGCGAACACGGGCCGGCCCATGACCTCGCCCTTGCCGGTGACGACGCCGTCGGCGGGGAATTCGCGCCCGGCCAGGTCGGGGCACCGGTGGCTGACCCAGAGGCCGAACTCGACGAAGGATTCGTCGTCGAACAGCAGGCCCAGCCGTTCGCGCGCGGTGAGCTTTCCCTGCTCGTGCTGCCGCGCGACCTTGTCCGGGCCGCCCCCGGCCTGCAGGTGGGCGCGCCGCGCATCGAGTTCCTCGAAACGTCGCTTGATCGCCATGCTGTCTCCTCGTGCAGGTTGCCGGCCCCGGTTCCCTGCGGCCGCGGGCGGTGGTCCCGGTCGGATGGCCGCCGGGCCGGCGGGGACAACGTTAGGCGGTTAACATGGGGAGTCAAGCCGGACAACAACGATCCGGCTTCGGGGTCCGGCGGGGCGCGCAACCGCCGAACCTGGGCGGAGATCCACGCCGGGCGCGCGACCACGGGCGAACCCGGGGGCGCGCCGCTCGTCTGCGGTCGTCAGGACGTGGTGCCAGTACGCGCCGTGGTGCCCAGCAGAACGCGCACGTGGCGGCCGCGCAGTTCGCTACCGGTACCCCGCCTTGAACGACCCCCACGATGTGGACTCGACCGGCGTCGGATCCACGCCGCTGACCACCCAGGCGCCGGGATTCCAGGCGGCAGCGCCCGCCTGCGTGCCGCCTCCGGTCAAGATGTGGAAAGAAGGCGCGAAGCTCGATTCCAGCAACAGGCCGTCGGGCTGAGCCGCCTGGTCGTAGTAGCCGATCCAGCGCGGGCCACCGTTTCCGATCGTGAACTGGGGGGCGCCGAGGACACCGGTCAGGAGCCCGTCGCCGGATGCCAGCATGCCCAGCAACGCGAAGACCTCGGCGGCGGTGGCTCAGCGCCAGTCGGGGTGCGCGACGAGCCAGGTCTCGACCTGCGCGCGTGTCTGCCCGACAAAGGTCGCCGGATCTCGCCAGAAGAGCCCCGTGCCCAGATCGCGGAAATACTCGCCGGCGTCGCCCAAGTCGACCAGCCGCGGCGCGGCAGCCGGGTCGACGGCGGTCACCAGCCAGGCGCCCGCGTTCCAGGCCGCGGCCCCAGCACCGCCTCGAGCGCGACACCGGCCGGCGCCGTGCGTCCGACCAGCGCCTCGACCTGGGCGCCCGTCGCCCAGTCCCAGAGATTCGAGTGCAGGGGCAGCAGGTCGAGGCTCGCGCGGACCTGGCCGGCGAAGAGGCCGGGATCCAGCCAGTAGAGCCCCGACTCCGTGTCGTGGAAGAACTCGCCGTGGGCGCCATGGTTCGTCACCTCGGCGGCGTGCGCGAGCGGGGCGGCTGTCAGCAGCATCAGGATCAGCAAGGGGATCCGGCGCGGGTGGCTGGTCATGGTCGGCTCCTTCTCCTAGCGGCGGATGGGAAAATCGACATCATCCATTCATAACATGAGGCCGCGAGAGGTTTA
>VGXH01000675.1 GCA_016873405.1 bacterium | reverse complement strand
CCCCCGCGATGCCGAAGGCGCCGTCGACCACCGCCAAGGCCTTCTGCACGGCGGTCACCAGATCGCCGGTGTAGAGGTCGTCGATCAGGTGGACCAGCACCTCGGTGTCGGTCTCGCTGCTGAACTGCCGGCCCTTCTTGCCCAGTTGCACCTTCAGCGCCGCGTAGTTCTCGATGATGCCGTTGTGCACCAGCGCGATCTTGCCCGCGATGTGCGGGTGCGCGTTGTCGCGGTTGGGCACGCCGTGGGTGGCCCAGCGCGTGTGCGCGATGCCGCAGGTGCCCTTGAGCTGGTGCCAATCGAGGCTGGCCTCGAGGTTCTTGATCTTGCCCTGCTCCTTGACCACGTACTGGCCGTGCGGGCGCTGGATCGCGATGCCCGCGCTGTCGTAGCCGCGGTACTCGAGCCGCTTGAGGCCTTCGATGAGGATCGAGGCGGCTTCCTGCGTCCCGGTGACGCCGACGATTCCGCACATGGGCTCACGTCTCCTTGGGCAACGGCCCGCGAGGGGGCCGGGATGGTCGCATCACGCTGATTTCACGCGGCTTATGAGATCGACCGCGGAACTCTCGTCTTGAGCCTCGGCGATGATCCGCACCGCCGGTTCCGTGTTGGACGACCGCACGTGGACCCAGGCGTCCCGCCCCTTCCACTTGATCCCGTCGCGCGTGTCGAGCGCGCCGGGGCCCAGGCGCTCCAGGCGACGGCGCAGTTCGTCGCCGGACGGGAAGGCCGGGTCCTCGATCTTGGTCTTGACCATGGCCACCGGGGGCAGCTCGGCCGCCAGCGCCGCCAGCGAAACCTTCCGGTCGGCCAGGTGCTGCAGGATCATCGCGATGCCGACCAGCGAGTCGCGCCCGGCGTGCACGGTCGGGTAGATGACGCCGCCGTTGCCCTCGCCCCCCAGCAGGCAGCCGTTGGCCAGGATGGCCTCGACCACGTTCGCTTCGCCGACCGGGGTGCGCCAGACGCGGCGGCCGTGCCGGGCGGCCACCGTCTCGATCAGGCCGGTCGTCGAGAGGTTGACCGCCAGGTCGCCCGGCGCCGAGGCCGGCGTGCGCCCCAGCAGGAAGTCGGCCGCCAGCACCAGCGTCAGTTCCTCGCTCAGCGCCGTGCCCATGCCGTCGACCAGCGCCAGGCGGTCGGCGTCCGGGTCCACGGCGAAGCCCAGGTCCGCGCCCTGCCGCCGGACTTCCGCGCTGAGGGCCGCCAGGTGGGCCGGCGTCGGCTCGGGGTCGTGCGGGAAATTGCCGCTCAGGCCGCAGTACAGCGGCGTGCAGCGCACGCCCAGCCGCTCGAGCAGCCGCGGCACGATCGAGCCGCCGGCGCCCTCCACGGCGTCCACCACCGCGTGCAGGCCGCGCGCGCGGATCGCCGGCACGTCGAGCCAGGGCACGGCGCACACCGCATCGAGGTGCAGGTCATCCGCGCCCGGCTGCGCGACCACGCGGCCGAGGCGGTCCCAGGCGACATGGCCGTCGCCTCTTTCCAGGCGCGCGGCGACCTCGGCGCCCTCGGCGGCGCTGAGGAACAGCCCGTCGCCGCGCAGGAACTTCAGCGCGTTCCACTGCTGGGGGTTGTGGCTGGCGGTGATGATGACGCCGCCGACCGCCGGCCCCTGCTGCACGGCCACCTCGGTCGTGGGCGTGGTCGCGATGCCGATGTCCAGGACATCGTGCCCGGTCGAGTTCAGG
>VGXH01000674.1 GCA_016873405.1 bacterium | reverse complement strand
GTGGTCGCGGGCGACTTCGTGACGCTGGATTCGGGCACGGGCATCGTGCACATGGCGCCGGCGTTCGGGGAGGACGACTACCAGGTGGGCGTGCGCGAGGACCTGGCCTTCCTGCGCCCGGTCGACGCCAACGGCCGGTTCACCGCCGAGGTGCCGCCCTGGGCCGGGATGCACGTCAAGGCGGCCGACCGCAAGATCATCCGCCATCTCGCCGAACAGGGCTCGCTGGTGCACGAGGAGACCTACGCGCACGAGTACCCGTACCACGACCGCTGCGACAACCCGCTGATCTACCTGGCCACGCCCAGCTGGTTCATCCGCACCGGCGCCATGCGCGAGCAGCTGGTGAAGGCCAACCAGGACATCAACTGGGCGCCGCCGGAGGTGGGTGCGGCTCGTTTCGGCAACTGGCTGGCCGGCGCCATCGACTGGAGCCTCAGCCGCAACCGGTTCTGGGGCACGCCGCTGAACGTGTGGCTGTGCGATACCTGCGGTCGCGAGCACCTGCCGTGCTCGCGCGCGGAACTGGGCGAGCTGACCGGGAGGGACCAGTCCGCGCTCGACCTGCACCGGCCGCATGTCGACCGGCTCGAGTTCAACTGCCGCGACGCGGGCTGCGCCGGCACGATGCGCCGCACGCCGGAGGTCATCGACTGCTGGTTCGACTCGGGCAGCATGCCGTTCGCCCAGTACCACTACCCGTTCGAGAACAAGGAGCTCTTCGAGAGCCAGTACCCCGCCGACTTCATCAGCGAGGGCATCGACCAGACGCGCGGCTGGTTCTACACCCTGCTTGTCATCAGCACGTTCCTGACCGGCCGCAGCAGCTACAAGAGCTGCCTGGTCACCGAGCTGATCCTGGACAAGAAGGGCAAGAAGATGTCCAAGAGCATCGGCAACACCGTCGACCCCATGGCGATCATGCGGGAAGAGGGCGCCGACCCGCTCCGCTGGTACATGATCTCCTGCAGCCCGGTGTGGGTGCCCACGCGCTTCGACCGCGAGGGCGTCAAGGAGGCGCAGCGCAAGCTGCTGGCCACCCTGGAGAACACCTACGCATTCTACGCGATGTACGCGAACCTGGACGGCTTCGTGCCGGACCGGGAGCCGGCGGCCAGCGCGGACCGGCTGGACCGCTGGATCCTCAGCCGCCTGCAGAGCGTCACGGCCTCCGTGCGCGAGGATCTCGAGGCGCTGCACCTGAGCCGGGCGGCCAAGACCGCGGGCGCCTTCGTGCTGGACGACGTCTCCAACTGGTACGTGCGCCTGAGCCGCCGCCGCTTCTGGAAGGGCGACGGCACCGGCCCGGCCGATGCCGCCGACAAGCGCGCGGCCTTCGCGACGCTGGCCGCGGTGCTGGACGCGTCGCTGCGGCTGGTGGCGCCGTTCGTGCCGTTCACCAGCGAGGAGATCTATCGCGGGCTGCATGCCGCGCGCGACCCGGACGCCTCGGTGCACCTGGCGGAGTTCCCCGCCGTGGACGCGGCGCTGGTCGACCGCGGGCTGGAGGACGCGATGGCCGTGGCGCAGGCGGTGGTCGGCCTGGGCCGCAGCCTGCGCCAGGACGCCTCGCTCAAGACGCGGCAGCCGCTGGGCCGGCTGCTGCTGCACAGCGACGACGCTCGCGCGGCGGCGCTGCTGGGCGACCCGCTGCTGGCCGGCTGCGTCCGCGAGGAACTGAACGTCAAGGAAACC
>VGXH01000673.1 GCA_016873405.1 bacterium | reverse complement strand
TCTGGTAGTTGTACATGCGCCGCAGCGAGTCGAGGAAGCCGGCCGGCAGCTGCTTGGCCAGGTCCGGGCGCGCCTTGGTGAAGAACGCGCAGAGCGTGTCCATCGTGATCAGCTGTCCCTCGCGCGCATGCGCCGAGTAGAGATCGTGGAAGATGTCGATGGCGTCACGGCCGCTGAAGCCGCGATGTCCCTCGGTCTCGGCCTCGGCGATGATCTTGCGCCGCCGCTTGGCCGTGAAGCCGCGGCGGTCGTCCTCGTCCAGCCAGGCGGGGATCAGGCCGGTGTAGATCGTCATCTTCAGCAGGTGCAGGTTCTCGTCGCAGTAGAGGCGGTACTTCTTCGGGTCGCCGATCCAGTCCAGCATCGCCGGCGACTTCTCGTTGAGCCGGCTCGAGATGATCACGCGCGCGAAGTTTTCCAGGACGCGGGGCAGGAAGCTGTCCTCGATGTGCTTGCCGAAGATGTTCTTGTAGATCTCGACCTCGGTGGCCGAATCCAGCACGTACGAGATGCTGATGAACTCGATGCGGTCGGTCAGCGACTGGAAGCCGTGGATGTTCTTGTTGTCCTCGGGGTTCATGACGCCGAGGAACAGGGAGTTCACGCGCTCCTCGATCTCGTCGACCTTGTGCACGCCGTCGCTGATGATGTTGTGCAGTTCGAACAGCCGGTCCCGGTTGTGGCCCTTCAGGTCCATCAGGGCGTAGATGCCGTTGTTGGTGCGCGCGTAGCGCGAGAACAGGTAGCGCACCTGGTTGCTGTCCTGCAGCAGGGCGCTGATCCGCCGCTGCAGGAGCGGGTTGGTGATCACGGGCGTGCGCGCCGTGCGGTCGCCCGGGTTGAAGACGCTGACGCCCTCGCCCAGGCGACGGTCCATCTGGTACGGACGCGCGTGGATCATGGCGAAGACGCGGTCGGGGTCGCCCAGCTTGTGCAGGAGGGCCTGGTAGAGCGAAGTGCAGATGGTGCACGGCAGGTCGCGGAAGACCCAGTCGTATTCCTTGTTGTACGACAGGTTCCACTTGAATTCGTCGTTCTCGAACAGCAGGTCGAAGAACGCCGGCCGCTGGTCCTTCGGCACCAGCAGGATCGGATTGTCGTGGCTGGGACAGGGCACTTCGACGTGGCTGAGCCGCGGCGGCAGGCGGTGGACCTCGCCGGCCTCGCGCAGCCCGGACCCGTCGCCGGCCGCCTCGAGCAGCGCAGCCAGGCGCTCCAGCGCCGGGGGGTTGTCCAGGTCGGCGTGGTCGCCCAGGACCTGGCGATCCAGGCGCCAGACCACCTCGTAGCGCAGGCCGGCTTCGCTGGCGGCGTATTCCTCGAACCGCCGCAGCAGGTTGTTCAGGAAGATCGATTTCCCGCAGCCCGGCGGCCCGTCGAACAGGAAGATCTTGTTCTGCTGGGCGCCGCCGCGGAAGGCGTCGATCATGTTCATCATCCGGTTCGCGAAGATGCGGTCGGCGAAGAACGGCTGGTCGGCGTTCTCCACGAACAGGCGCCGGAAGTCGTAGGCGATGAAGTTGATGGACTCGGGATCCTCGGGGTACTCGTCGAAGCCCTCGCCCACGTAGGCGCGCACCATGTCGTGGAAGACCTGGTGGACGTTGCGGATCAGGCGCTCGGGGTGGGCGCGCAGCAGATCCAGGAACTGGACGAACGGCACCGACTGCGAGCGATCGAACCCGCGCTGTCCGGCGC
>VGXH01000672.1 GCA_016873405.1 bacterium | reverse complement strand
TCGTCACCGGCGACCATGCGGTCGACGAAGTTGCGCAGCGCGTACATCTCGTCCTGCGTGAGCCCCTGCCCGATCACAGCCGCCCCGTAGACGAAGGCGATCAGCGCCAGCGAGCCCGGGGCCAGCCAGATGCCCCACGCATACTCCTTCACCGACACCTGCGCCCAGCCCAGCATGAGCCCGCCGAGTCCCGCCATCGCCAGCAGGCTGTAGACGGCCATGAAGCCGGTCCAGACATTGGGCCGCGGACCGAAGCGGCCGTGCAGGACCACCTTGTCGCCGCGGCGGATCAGCTTGAGGTCCAGGTGCGGCGAGAGCAGCGTCTGACGCTCGGGCGGAACCTGCAGGAAGGCGTGCCCGCCCACGACCTGCCCGGTGACGCGGGCGCCGCCCCGTTCGAGTCGCGCGCTGATGCGGGCCATGGTGCGGGTGCCGTCGACCTTCATCGGGATCTCGAAGGTCGGGCGCATGCGGGGACGGATGGGCATCGGGGCTCCCTGTGTTCGGATGGTTCGGATGGTTCGGATGGTCCGGATGGCTCGGCACCGGCCCGGGCGTCAATCGGACTTTTTCGATCCTGATTCTAGCCGATCGCGAGCCCGCCGGCCAGCGGGGCGTCAGGGGATCAGCACAGCGGCGCCCTCGAACCGCCCGAGCCGCAGGTCGGCCAGCGCCTCGTCGGCGCGCGCGAGCGGGTAGGGGTGGACCGTCGTGCGGACGGGAATGCGCGGCGCCAAGGCCAGGAACTCGACGGCATCGCGGCGGGTGAGGTTCGCGACCGACTGCAGGCGGCGCTCGTGCCAGAGATCGGCATACGGAAAGGTGGGGATGTCGCTCATGTGGATGCCGGCGCAGGTGACGACGCCGCCGCGGTCCACCGCGCGCAAAGCGGCCGGCACCAGCTCGCCGACCGGCGCGAAGATGATCGCCGCGTCCAGCGGCCGCGGCGGCGGCCGGTCGGCAGCCAACGCCGCGGCGGCGCCCAGCGAGAGCGCGAACGCCGCCGCGCGCGCATCGCCGGGCTTGACGAAGGCGTGCACGCGATGGCCGGCGTGGCGCGCGACCTGGCAGAGGATGTGCGCGGCCGCGCCGAAGCCGAAGAAGCCGACCCCCAAACCGCGGTCAGAGTCGCTGTCCGGACCGCCGCGCTCCGGCAGCGCGGCCAGCGTCAGTCGCCAGGCGCGGTAGCCGATCAGGCCGGCGCACAGCAGCGGCGCCACCTGCAGGTCGTCGTAGCCGTCCGGCAGCGGAAACGCGTAGCGGGCGTCGGCCAGGCAGTACTCGGCGAAGCCGCCGTCGCGCTGGTAGCCGGTGTAGACGGCGCTCTCGCACAGGTTCTCGCGCCCGTCCGCGCAGAAACGGCAGCAGCCGCAGCTGCCGCCCAGCCAGGGCACGCCGACTCGGGTGCCGGGCGGGAGCAGATCCGCGGTCCCCTCCCCGTTGCGCGCGATGCGGCCCACCACCTGGTGGCCGGGCACCAGCGGCAGGCGCGGCCGGTCCAACTCGCCGTCGACGACATGCAGGTCGGTGCGGCACAGGCCGCAGGCGGCCACGCGGACCAGCACCTGGCCGGGGCCGGGACTCGGAATCGGCAACTCGGCCGCGCGCAGCGGCCGCCGGGGCTGGTCCAGGACCATCGCGCGCACGGCCGGACCTCAGGACCCGCCGGGACCGGACCCCGCGCGCGTCCGGGCCAAAA
>VGXH01000671.1 GCA_016873405.1 bacterium | reverse complement strand
TATACCAACAGCCGGGGTGAGCTGTGGGTGTTCTTTGGCACGGATTCCGGTTTTGAGGGACCGTCGACGTTCTATATGGTGGAGGGGAAGATCGTTGCGCGGGCGAGCGATTGAGGGGGCTCAGTGATCAATCCCGATCTGCCGGTGGAACGCCGGAATGGTGGTGTCGACTTCAACCCGGGCTATTCACGAAGGTCCGAGCGAGGGTGAGGATGATGTGGGAGCGGTCATGGAGGTTTTCTCTTGCCGTTGACCTTGCCCGGGGATGACGGAAAACAACCCACCATTCGCCCTGGCCAAACCCTCGCGATAGCGCCCTGACACCCCCTGGGTATCCCCCCCCAGTGCGGCACGCCGCCCAGCGACGGCCCGACGCCGATCACGGTGCCCGGCAGCCCGTCGGCGGCGCCGGTCAACGCGTCGAACGGTGGCCCTTCACGTCCAGCACCCCCGAATCGCCGACATCGACCCGCAGCGTGCGCCGGCGCACATCCCTCACGGCATCGTGAGCCTTGCGCCGGCGCAACTCTCACGGACGCGTGAAACCCGCGCCCGGCGCAAGCGGGCCGGTGCCGCCTTCATCGGCCCCGCGTCGGTTCGGGCCAGAGGCGGCCTCAAGGGCGCGCGCCCGACACCCGGTTCCAGCCGCGGATCACCAGCTCTGCATCGCGGTCCAGCGCGTGCAGCAGGAGCCCGCGCAGGTGGGCGGGGTCCCGATGGTGCTCCAGCACCTCCTCGACAGGCGCGGCGCCGCTGCGATCCGAAACCAGTTCGCGGGCGAATCCCTCGCCGGCCATCTTGGGGTCGGCCCGCGCCGCCTACCCCTCCCGCCGCGCCGCCTCCACCAGCCGCGCGACCTCGCCCGCCTCGACGCCCAGGTGCGCCAGCGCCTGGCGGGTCATCTCCAGGCCCGCCTCCCGCTGCGGCTGCACCACCTCGAAGACGCCCAGCCCGTAGAGCGCCTCGCGCGCCGCGTCCGACTCGGCGCGGGCGACCAGGTGCAGGTCGGGCCGGCGCGCGCGGGCCAGGCGCGCCACCGCCGAAGAGGTCTCGGCCGCCGGCACGGTGACCACCAGCAGCCGCGCGGCGTCCAAGCCGGCGGCCTCGAGCACGGCGGGCTGGGCGCCGTCGCCGTAGACGGTGGCCGTGCCGGCCTGACGGCAGGCGTCCAGGCGCCGCTGGTCCAGTTCGACGGCCACGCAGTGCAGCCCCTGCTGCTGCAGCGTGCGCGACACCGCCAGGCCGACGTCCCCGGCCCCCACGATGATCACGTGGTCGGCCAGCCCGCCGCGTTCCAGGTTGATCGTCTGCAGCGGATCGCGCGGGGCGCGGGCGCGCAGCGCGCGGTAGACCGGCGCCGTCAACCGCGAGACGAGCGGGGTGGCGAACATCGTGACCAGCGCCACCGACAGCAGCAGCGAGTACTGGCCCTGGTCCAGATGGCCGCCGTCGACGCCCACGCGCGCCAGCACGAACGAGAGCTCGCCGACCTGGAACAGCGTCAGGGCCGTGGCGACCGGCACCACGTTTCCGTAGCCGAAAGCGCGGCTCAGCGCCGCGAAGACCCCACCCTTGAGCAGGGCCACCAGCGCCGCCAGTCCGGCCACCAGGCCCAGGTTGGCGCGCAGGTAGTCCGGGTCCAGGAGCATGCCCACCGAGACGAAGAACAGCAGGCCGAACAGGTCGCGCAGCGGGCAAA
>VGXH01000670.1 GCA_016873405.1 bacterium | reverse complement strand
GAAAACCGCTCCTGATAGGCCGAGACGCGCCGATCCTCGAGGTCGCGCCGCCCGAGGCGCTGCAACTCGCGATAGAGGCGATCGCCGGCCAGCCCGTCAACGCCCAGCCGAAACGTCCCCGCGTCGCCGAGAGCCCCCAGGCGCTCGAGGGACGACAGGTCCAGATGCGTCGTCACGACGTTGCCCTGTTCGTCCTTCAGGTAACCGGACGGGCGACCCTGCCCGTCGACCGCGGGGATCAAGCCGCCTTCGGTGCTGCCGACGCCCACCGGTATCACGCGGATCCCCTCGCGACGGCAGGCCTCGGCCTCCTGCTCCCACTGACCCTCGAGGTCCTCGCCGTCGGTGACCAGGATGATCGCCTGGAAGCCCTGGGCGGACTCGCCGTCGCGCCCCCGCGCCAGCAGCTGCCGCGCGGTCGCGAGCGCGGCGCCGATGTTGGTCCCCTGCTCGGACAGCAGTTCGGTGTCGGCCATCTTCAGGAACATGTCGGCCGTGCCGTAGTCGAGCGTGAGCGGGCACTGCACGAAGGCCGCTCCCGCGAAGAAGACCAGGCCGATGCGGCTGTCGCTGACGCGCGCCAGGAAACTCCCGAGCTCGGTCTTGGCGCGCTCCAGCCGGCTGGGAGCCACGTCCTGGGCCAGCATCGAGTTGGAGATGTCCAGCGCCACGACCACGTCCGAGCCCTGCTGCGTGACCGTGACCTCGCTGGCGCCCCACTGCGGGCGCGCCAGGGCCACGAGCAGCCAGAACAGGCCCGCCAGCAGCAGGAACCGATCCCAGCCCGCGAGCGAGTCGCGGCGGCCCTCCACGTGCGCCGCGGCGCTGTCGCCGAGGAGGCGCCGCAGGTCGCGCGCGGCCGCGCGGCCGCGCAGGCGCAGCACGAGCCAGAGCGCCGCCAGCAGCGGCACCGCCCACAGCCAAGGTTGGGCGCCGAATCTCACGGCAACCTCCTGAGCCAGGTCGCCGCCAGCAGCGACTCCAGCAGGAGCAGCGCCAGTCCCGGCACGGCGAACCAGGCCATGCGCTCGCGGTACCAGGTGCTGACGGTCGTGCGGTAACGGACCTTCTCCAGTTCGTCGATGCGCCGGAAGATGGCCTGCAGCGCCTGCGGATCCGTCGCCTGGTACATCTCGCCGCCGGTCGTCGCGGCGATGCGGCGCAGCAGGTCCAGGTCGATCTTCGACTCGATCTGGCGCGTGCGTCGCCCGAAGATCGGGTCCTCCACCGGGAATGGGACCAGCCCCTGGCGCCCGATCGCGACGGCATGGACGCGGATGCCGAAGGTTTGCGCCAGACGGGCTGCCGTCTCCGGCTCCAGGGTGGGCACGTTGTTCACGCCGTCGGTCAGCAGGATGATCGTGCGGCTGGGCGACGTCGACCTCTGCAGTCGGGACACCGCCGTGGCCAGTCCCAGCCCGATCGCCGTGCCGTCGTCGACCAGGCCGACGCGGATCTCGTCGAGGAACCCGGCCAGCACCGGATGGTCGAGGGTGAGCGGGCACTGGGTGAACGCGCGCGCCGCGAAGACGACCAGCCCGATCTGGTCGTGGGGCCGGCCGGCGATGAACTCGCGGATCACGCCCTTGGCCGACTCCAGCCGGTCCAGCGGCTGGAAATCCAGCGACAGCATGCTGCCGCTGATGTCGAGCGCCAGGACGATGTCGATGCCCTCGCCCTCGACCTCCTCCGACCGGTGGGCCCC
>VGXH01000669.1 GCA_016873405.1 bacterium | reverse complement strand
GGGGCGACACCTCGATCCGCGACGTGGCGGCCGAGACCGGCTTCAGCCTGGGCGGCATGTACTACTACTTCCGCAACAAGGAAGACCTGCTGTTCCAGATCCAGTCCACCACGTTTGCCTCGCTTCTCGAGTTGCAGGAAGCCGACCTGGCGCAGGGCGGCCCGCCCGCCGAGCGACTGCGTCGCCTGGTCCACAACCACCTCAGCTGGTTCGTCAGCCACTTCAGCGAACTCAAGGTGTGCACGTACGAGCTGGAATCGCTCGAGGGCGAGCGCTACGAGCGCGTGGCCGAGCTGCGGCGCCGCTACTTCGCGTGCGCGGCGGCGGGGGTGCGCGAGCTGACGGACGACCAGGACGAGTCGCGCGTTCGCCACCACACCCTCTTCGTCTTCGGCATGCTCAACTGGATCTTCATGTGGTACGACCCCGCGCGCGACCGGTCCGTCGAGCGCCTCGGCGACGAGATGGTCGCCCTGCTGCTGGGCGGCCTGCGGCCGACGGACGAAGGGACGGGTCCCTGATGAAGCTGGGCCTGGACGGACATGTGGCGCTGGTCACCGGCGGCAGCCAGGGCATCGGGGCCGCGGTCTGCCGCGAGCTGGCCCGCCAGGGCTGCGACGTCGCCTTCACCTACGTCGGCGACGAGGCGCCGGCCCGCGCGGCAGCCGCCGCGATCACGGCGTGCGGCCGCCGCGCGCTGCCCATCGCGGCCGACTCGGCGAGAACGGACCAGGCCGAGGGCGCCCTGGCCGGCGTGCTGGCCGATCTGGGCCGGCTGGACAGCCTGGTCTGCAACGCGGGCATCACCCGCGACGGCGTGGTCTGGAACCTGAGCGATGCCGCCTGGGACGACGTCATCGCCGTGAACCTGCGCGGCTACTTCACGTTTGCCCGCGCGGCGGCCCGCCACTTCAAGGACCGCAAGCGCGGGCGCATCGTCAACATCACCTCGATCAACGGGCAGCGCGGCAAGTTCGGCCAGTCCAACTACGCCGCGGCCAAGGGCGGCGTCGACGCGCTGACCCGCACGCTGGCCAGGGAGCTGGGCAAGTTCGGCACCACGGTCAACGCGGTGGCGCCGGGCATGGTCGAGACCGAGATGGCCGCGGCGCTGGCGCCGGAGTTCCGGGCGGGCGCCGTGCGCGAGACGGTGCTGGGCCGCCTCGCGCAGCCGGAGGACATCGCATACATGGTGGCGTTCCTGTGCTCGGACTACGCCCGGCACGTGACCGGGCAGGTCATCAACGTCGACGGGGGCCAGCTCATCTGAGGCGTGGCCGCCCGCGCGCGAAGGGATCGCGATGGGCAGGGTCGGGATCATCGGCTGCGGGCAGACGGCCTTCGGACGCCGCAGCGACGCCACGGTGCAGGAGCTGGCCTTCGAGGCCTGGCGCCTCGCGTTGGCCGACGGCGGGCTCGAGCCCGACGTGGTCGAGGCCACCGTGATCGGCTCGGTCCCCGAGTACCACAAGCAGCGCTCGCTGCCGGGCGTCGTGCAGGAGTACCTGAACCTGAACCCGCGCCCGGTGTGGCTGACGGAGGCCGCCTGCGCGTCAGGGTCGGCCGCGCTGCGCACCGCCTGCCTGTCGGTGCAGGCCGGCGCCCACCACGTGGTGGCGGTCATCGGCTGCCAGAAGATGACCGAGCTGGACACGGCCGAGATCCTGGCCCTGATGGGCCGCGTCGGCGACGTGCAGTGGGAGTCCGGCTTTTT
>VGXH01000668.1 GCA_016873405.1 bacterium | reverse complement strand
GACCGACGGAGCGCCGACCGACGGAGCGCCGACCAACGGAGCGCCGACCGACGGAGCGCCGACCGACGGAGCGCCGACCGACGCGTGCTCCGGCCGGCGCCCCGTTTCGGAAGCCGGTCCGCGTGAACGGCGGGCGCATCCGGCGCGCGGTCGCCGCTGCGGTCGAGGGCGCGGCGCGGCTCCTGTCGCGTCCCCTGCCGGAGGCCGACCTCGCGGCGCCGGCGGTCGTGTTCGCGCCGCACCAGGACGACGAGACGCTCGGCTGCGGCCCCCTGGTGGCGCTCAAGCGCGCCCGCGGCGTGCCGGTCACCGTGGTCTTCCTGACCGACGGCCGCACGTCGCACGCGCGCTTCCTGGACGCGGACGAACTGGCCGGGCGGCGCCGCGACGAGGCGCTGGCCGCCTGCCGGACGCTGGGCGTGCCGGAGGACGCGGTGCACTTCCTGGAATTCCGCGACGGCGAGTTGACCGCCGCCGTGTCAGCCGCCGCGGCGCGCGTGGCGACGCTCCTGCGCGGCCTGACCGGTCACCTGCTGCTGGTCCCGTACGCCGGCGACACCACCGCCGACCACCGCGCCACCCGCGAGGTGGTGCTGCGCGCGCTGGCCGCCCTGGAGGGCGCGCGGACGCACGTGCTGCTGGAATACCCGGTCTGGTTCTGGCACCACTGGCCGTGGGTCTGCCCGCCGGTCGCGCGGCGGCTGCACAAGCCGGCCGCGGTCGCGGCCGGCCTCGTCGCCGCGGCCTGTCGGCTGCGGGACCTGCGGTGGCAGGTTGACGTAGCCGCCGTTCTGCCCGCCAAGCGGCGGGCCCTCGACTGCCACGTCACGCAGATGCAGCGCCCGACGGGCCAGCCCGGCTGGCCGGTGCTGGCGGACGTCGCCGGCGGCGCCTGGCTTGCGCGCTTCTTCACCGGCCGGGAGTTCGTGCAGCGCCGCGTCGTGCGGACCGGCGGAGCGGGGCGGCGGTGAACGGCCGCTTCCGCGCTGCCGCGGCCCGCCTCGCGGGACCGTTGCGGCGCCGCTGGCGGCGCTGGCGGCCGCCGCGGGTGGCGGCGGGCCCCGCCCGGGGGCTGCGCCTGGATCCGGGCGCCGGCGATCCGGACGCCGTGACCGGGCGCTACGAGGCGCCGGTGCAGGCCGTGGTCGCGGCCGAACTGCGCGCCGGCGACGTCGTGCTGGACGTGGGCGCGAACATCGGCTTCCTGACCGTGCTGGCGGCGCGCCTGGTCGGGCCGGCCGGGCGCGTCGTCGCCTTCGAACCGGTGCCGGCCAACGCGCGGCTGGTGCGGCGCAACGCGGCGCTCAACGGCCAGCGCCAGGTGCAGGTGGTGGAGGCCGCGGCGGGCGACCACGACGGCACCGCGACGCTGGTCCTGGCCCGGCACGCCGGCGGCGCCGCGCTGCAGGGCGCCGCCCGCCCGCCGGATGCCTGCGGCGCGTTGTCGGTGCCGATCGTGACGCTGGACGCCTGGCTCGCCGGCCACGGCGCCTCGCTGCCGGGCCCGGTGCGGCTGGTCAAGATCGACGTCGAGGGCGCCGAGGCGGCGGTGCTGCGCGGCGCGGCAGCGCTGCTCGGCGAGCAGCGCCCGCTCGTGCTGCTGGAGGTCGACGCCGGGACGGCGGCGGGCGCCGAGGCGAAGTACGAGGTGTGCCGCGAACTGCTGGCGGGCCACGGCTACCGGGTGGAGCGGCTGCCGGAGGCCTATCCGGGGCTTTT
>VGXH01000667.1 GCA_016873405.1 bacterium | reverse complement strand
CCCACCTTCCGCTGACCGTGGCCGACCCGGCCGCCGACGAGCAGGCCCGTGAGGTCGTCGCGCTGGACGAGGCCCTGCGCCGCCTGGCCGGGCTGGACCCGCAACTGGCGCGCCTGGTCGAACTGCGCTGGTTCGGCGGCCTGACCATCGAAGAGACCGCCGCGGCCCTGGACGTCAGCGAGGCCACCGTCAAGCGCGCCTGGCGCCGGGCGCGGGCCTGGCTGCAGCGTGAACTGGAAGCGGACGCCGCGGAGACGACATGAAGCCCACCGACCCGCAGCGCTGGCGGCGCCTGGACGCCATCCTCGACGAACTGCTGCAACTGGAGCCGGACGACCGCGCGCCGCGGCTGGCGGAGTTGACGGCCGCCGAGCCCGACCTGCGCGCCGAAGTCGAGGACCTGCTGCGCCGCGACGCCGCCCACAGCACGCTGCTGGACAGCCAGGCCGCCACGCGCTTCGACCCCCTGCTGGCCGACGCCGCGCAGACGGCGCCGGCCCCGGCCGACCTGGCCGGGACCGAGATCGGCCCCTACCGCATCGTCGAGCGGCTGGGCGAGGGCGGCATGGGCGTCGTCTTCACGGCGCGCCAGGCCCATCCCGACCGCCTGGTGGCGCTGAAGGTGCTGCGCGCCGGCATCTACGCCGGCACGCAGCAGCTGCGCATGTTCCAGCGCGAGGCCGAGAGCCTCGGCCGGCTGAACCACCCCGGCATCGCGGCGATCCACGACGCCGGCCGCACCCCCGAGGGCCTGCACTGGTTCGCCATGGAGCGCGTGGAGGGGGCGACGCTCGACCTCTGGGCGCGCTCGCGCCCGCCGGCCGACACGCGCGCGGAGATCGAGGCGCGGGTTGCGGTCTGCACGGCGATCTGCGACGCCATCGCGCACGCGCACCAGCGCGGCGTGGTGCACCTGGACCTCAAGCCCTCGAACGTGATGGTGCTGCCGCAGGCCGCGCCCGACGGCGTGCCCGCGATCAAGGTGCTGGACTTCGGCATCGCGCGGCTGACCGGCGGCGACGCGGCGCTGACGACGGTCGGCGCGCACGGGGCGGGCTTCGTCGGCACGCTGGCCTACATGAGCCCCGAACAGGCGGACGGCGACCCGCGCGACCTGGACCTGCGCAGCGACGTGTACTCGCTGGGCGTTCTGTTCCACGAGGTGTTCACCGGTCGCGTGCCGGTGGACGTGCGCGGCGCCTCGTTGACCGAGGCGGCGCGGCTGGTGCGCAGCCAGGAGCCGGCGCGGCCCTCGCTCCTGTGCCGGGCGCTGCGCGGCGACCTCGAGACGATCCTCCTGAAGGCCCTCGCCAAGGACCCGGCGCAGCGCTACCAGGGCGTGGCCGAACTGGGCGAGGACCTGCGCCGCTGGCGCCGGGACCTGCCGATCATCGGCCGGCCGCCCAGCACCGCCTACCAGCTGCGCAAGATCGTGGCGAGGCACCGGACCGCGCTGGGCTTCGCGGCGGCGCTGGCGCTGGCGCTGCTGGTGGCCGTGGGCGGCACCACCTGGGGGCTGCTCAAGGCGCGGCGCGCCGAGGCCGCGGCGCGCGCCGAGGCGGAGACGGCGGCCGAGACCGCGAAGTTCCTGGAGTCGGTGTTCCGCGTGGCGGATCCCGGCAGCGGGCGCGGCAGTGAGGTCACCGCGCGCGAGCTGCTGCAGAACGCCGTCGCCGGCATCGACACCTCGCTGGCCGGCCAGCCGGCCGTGCGCGGCCGGGG
>VGXH01000666.1 GCA_016873405.1 bacterium | reverse complement strand
GTCCGGTTGACGGGACTCAAGGGCCGCCAGAAGGAAGCGTCTTTCTCGCCGGCCTTCCCCGCGCCCGACGGGAAGGCCGGACAGGGCGGGAAGGGCAACTGACCGGCGGCGCGGCCACCACGACGACAGCGAGCGCCGATCCGCTGGTGACCGCGCTGTTGCCGCTGAAGCCGGCGCCGACCGACGCGGACGCCGACGCGGACGCCGACGCGACGACCCGGGCGGCCGCCGCGATCGACTCGCTGGTGGCGCAGGCGTTGCGTCGGGCGCCCGCGCTCGCGGCCGCCGCCGCCGACATCGCGACGCTGAGCGAACAGGTCCCCGCCGCCGGCGCCCTGCCCGATCCGATGGTCATGCTCGGCGCAACCGGCGAGAACTACCCCGGCGCCGGCCTCGGTCGCGATCCGATGGCGATGGCTTCGCTCGAGGTCACCCAGGCGATCCCCTGGCCCGGCAAGCGGTCGCTGCGGACGGCGGCGGCCGCGGCCATGGTGCCCGCAGGTGAGGCCCGGCTCGAAATGGAGCGCCGCGCCCTGGCGGCCGACGTGCGCGAGCTGTGGGCCGGCCTCTTTGCCACGGACGTGGCGCTGGGCTCGCTGCGCCGGGTCCTCGCGCTGTTCGACGTGCTGGAGCCGCAGGCCCTGGCCCGCTACGAGACCGGCGCCGGCGCGCAGGCCGATTGGCTGGCCCTGCGCCGGGAGCGCCTGGGCCTCGAGTCGGCCGTCGAGACCGAGCGGGCCCGGCGCGAGGGACTCCTGGCGCGACTGGGCGCCGCACTGGCCGACACCACCGCCGCCGCGCAGGCGCGCCCGGACCTCCTGCCTCCCATCGCCGCGGCGCCGCCGACCGACGGAGCCGGCTTCGCCGCCGTGGCGATGGCCGAGGCCGAGGCCACGGCCGCCGGCGCCGAAGCGGCCGCGGCGCGTCGCGAGAGTCGCCCCGACCTCCTGGTCGGCGCCGAGTACGGCTGGCGCGACGCGCTGGCGCCCATGCTCACCGCTCGCGTCGGCCTGGAACTGCCCCTGTGGAAGGGGCGCAAGCAGGAGGCGCTGGCGCGCGCCGCGGCCGCGCGCCGGACTTCCGCGACACTGACCGCGGCCGCCGCCCGGCTGGAGGCCGACGCGGAGGTCCGCGAGCTGGCGGCGCGGCAGCGGGCCGCCGCGAGCGCCGCCGCGCGGCTGCGCGACCGCGTGGTGCCGCTGTTGGAACTGGCGGCCGAGAGCGCCCGCGCGCGCTACCTCGCCGCGGGCGCGGACGCGACGGCGCTGGTCGTCGCCCGGAAGGACCTGGCGGAGGCGCGGACCGAACTGGCGCGCGAGGAAGCCGAAGCCTGGGCCGCCGCCGCGAGACTGCTGGCCCTGTCCGGCCGCGATCCCGTGGCCGGCGACGGAAGGAGGGACCGATGAGAACGGATCCGCGCCTGAACCGTCACCGCTCGCGGTCGGGGGCCATCGCCCCCGCCGCGCTGCTGCTGCTGGCGCTCGCCACGCACGCCGCCGGCTGCGGCCGCGGCGGCGGCGATACCGGCGGCCACGCCGGACACGGCGACGCCACCGTCGACGCCGGCGCCGCCGCCACGCGCTGGCTGTGCCCGATGCACCCGACCTACACCTCCGACCACAAGACGGGCTGCCCGATCTGCGGCATGGACCTGGTCGAGGCGACCGCGTTCGCCGCCGCGCAGGGCTCGGCGGCGGGCGGCCTGCCCGGCCTGGCCGCGCTGGGG
>VGXH01000665.1 GCA_016873405.1 bacterium | reverse complement strand
ACGCGCTCCTGACGAGCATGCGTGAACTGGCCATCCACGCCGCGAACGAGGGCGCCAACAGCGCCGCCGACCTCGCGGCCGACCAGGCGGAAATCGACAACGCCCTGGCCACCATCGACCGTATCGCGCAGCACACGCAGTTCGGCACCAAGCGCCTGCTCGATGGCACGAACGGCGTCACGGGCACGGTGACCTCGGGCGCGGTGACCTTCCTGGCCGGCACCGGGAACACCCAGACGGGCACCTACGACGTCGTGGTGACGACCCAGGCCGAGAAGGCCACCTTCACGACGGCGAACTCCGCGGCGATCACGGGGATCACGGCCGACGAGACCCTGACCCTGACGAACGACAGCACGGGCGTCAGCGTCACGATCAACCTCGAGGCCGGCGACAACCGCCAGACGATCATCGACAAGATCAACGCCTACACGGACGTCACCCAGGTCGAGGCCGCGACGAACGGCGCGAACAACATCGCGCTGACCAGCGCCGTCTACGGGCGCGCCGGCGACTTCACGATCGTCTCGAGCCTGGAGGCGACGAACGGCACGCAGAGCGGCTTCGCCGACGGCGCGGGCAACTCCGACGACGGCGTCGACATCGCGGGCAGCTTCAACATCGGTGCGACGGCCTACCAGGCCGACGGCATTGGGGCCATCATGATCGGTCGCGAGGGCAGCGTGGTCGAGGGTCTGCGCGTGTCGACGACGGCGGCCGCGGGCACCGCGGGCACGGTCACGGTGAGCAACAACAGCCTGGTCTTCCAGGTAGGCGCCAACGCCGGCCAGCAGGTGAGCCTCTCGATCACGAACATGGCGTCCGCCACCCTGGGGCGGGGCCTGGATGCGGCCAACGGCGGCACGAACCAGTTCACGAGCCTGTCCGCGATCGACATCCTGGACGCCGAGAAGGCGGCCGATTCGCTGGCCATCATCGACCGCGCCATCGAGGAAGTGAGCACGATTCGCGGCACGCTGGGCGCCTTCCAGAGCAACACGCTGGAGAGCGGCGTCAACAACCTGCGCGTGGCCGAGGAGAACCTGGTCGCCGCCGAGTCGACGATCCGCGATACCGACATGGCGGGTGAGATGGCGACCTTCACCCGCAATCAGATCATGCTGCAGGCGGCCACGGCGATGCTCGCGCACGCCAACTCCGCCCCGCAGGTGGTCCTGCAGCTCCTGGGCGGCTAGCGCCGCTCCGGCTTCTCAGATCGATCCCCTTCGCGGGCTCCGCCCTTCGGGCGGAGCCCTTTGCGTGCGTGGCGGTGGCGCAGAATGCCCGCCGGCGTGCAGGATCGCGCGCGCGCCTCGGACAATCCGCCTGACTGACCGGGAATTTGCCGGGCGCCTTCGGGCAGGCTGAGGCGCGGGCGGGAAAGCGGCGCCGAGCTCCAGGCGGGCCCAGGGCCTTGGCATCGGCTCTGCGATGCGCGGGCGTCGCCTCGCTGCGGCTGCGATCCTTGGCATCGCAGGCTGCCGCGGGCCAAAGGAGCCGCCCCGGCACGGGGTATCAAGGAGGATCGCAGCATGGCATTCCGCATCAATCACAACATCGCCTCGATGAACGCCTACCGGAACCTCAGCCGGAACGACCTGGGCTTTTCGCAGTCCCTCGAGCGCCTGAGCTCCGGCCTGCGGATCAACAAGGCGGGCGACGACCCGGCGGGCCTGGTCGTCTCCGAGAACATGCGCGCGCAGATCGCGGGCCTCGGCCACGCCGC
>VGXH01000664.1 GCA_016873405.1 bacterium | reverse complement strand
AAAAGCAGGACGAAGCCCCCGCCGACGGCACCGAGGACGAGCACCGCATCGAACCGCGCGTAGACCATCAGGCCGAGCATCACCGCCGCCACCGGCTCGAAGAACCGATCGCCGTCGCGATACGCCCGGGCCAGGGCCAGGAGCCCTGCCGCGAGCAGCGCCTGCTGCATGAACTCGGAACTCGGGTACCGCGCGAACCACACCTGCGCCACGTTGACGGCCAGCAGCGCCGCGCCCATGGCGGCGGCGAACGGACCGATCAGGCGGGCCCACAGCGCGTAGACCGCCAGCAGGCCGATCAGGGCCCACGCGGGCGTGGCATAGCGGGCGCCGGTCAGGCCGTCGATGCCGTACCCAATGGCGATCCACACCGGGAATCCTTGCGGGAACTGCCCGACGACGTCACCGCGTTGGCGGCTGCCGACGAAGAAGCCCATGAACCGCAGGCCTTCGTTCAGCCCGTCGGCGTTGCCCCCGAGCAGGAACAAATCGCGGAACGCCTCGGGCACCGCCGCCAGGGTGCCGTCGCGGATGATGAGCGACCCGCGCTGACCGATCTGGATGCCCTGGTTCATGTAAACGCCAGGGTCCTTGCCGCCAAGCACGTACTCGGACGGCGGCGCGTAGAGCCAGGCGCCCAGGGCCAGGGCGGCGGCGGGACCGAGGACCGACCACGACGGCCGCGGCGCCGCCGTGTCGTACCGCAGCCGCCCGCGCCAGACCAGCACGAGCGCGGCCGACACCAGGCCGTTGGCCGTGAGGAGCGTGGCGAGGGTGTACCGATCGAGCGCGGCGAGGATCAGGGCCGCGCACGTGGACCAGGCCACGCTCAGCATCACCGCCCAGAAGGCCCGCTCTTCGGCGGCGAGCGCCGCACGGCGGGCGCGGTCGGCTAGCGGCAGCCGGAACATGACGGCGCCGGGGACGTAGCCGACGAGCACCAACCCGAGCCACCCGCTCAACATCGTGGTGCCGCCGTCAGGGTCCGAAACGATCGATGGCCGCCGCGACGATCTCGACGTGCGCCTCGGGCATGGCCGGATAGAGGGGCAGCGAGAGTTGCTCGGCGCACACGCGCGCGGCGATAGGACATGGCGCGGGCTGCTCGCTGCGCAGCGCCGGCTGTTCCGGGATGGGCACGGGGTAGTGAATGAGCGTCTCGATGCCTTCCGCCCGGAGGTGCGCCTGCAGCCGATCGCGGTGGGCCGACAGGATCGGGAAGAGGTGGTACACGTGGCCGGGATCACACGCCGGCGGCACGCGCACGGCAGCAGAGCCGGCCAGGCGCTGCCGGTAGCTCGCGGCGCGGGCGCGCCGCGCGGCAGTCCAGGCGCCCAGGAACGGCAGGCGCGCCGACAGGATGGCCGCTTGCATTTCGTCGAGGCGGCTGTTCACGCCCATCTCGCCGTGATGGTACCGATCGGTCTGGCCGCCGTTGCGGATCCGCTTCATCCGGGCGGCGAGGGCGGCGTCGTTCGTGGTGACGGCGCCGCCGTCACCCAGCGCCCCGAGGTTCTTGGTGGGGTAGAAGCTGTAGGCCGCGGCCACGCCGAACGACCCGACGGGGCGGCCTGCGCAGGTGGCCAGGTGCGCCTGGCAGCAGTCCTCGATCACCGCGAGCGTGTGCCGTTCCGCGATCGCCATGATGGCGGGCATGTCGGCGGGCTGGCCGTAGAGATGCACCGGCAGGAGGGCGCGCGTGCGGGACGTGATGGCCGCCTCGATGGGCC
>VGXH01000663.1 GCA_016873405.1 bacterium | reverse complement strand
GGCCACGAGCAGCCCGGTCGCCGTCACGGCCACCTATAAGATCCGCGGCGACCAGGTCACGGTGGTGGTGGACGCGGCGGCCGAGGCGACGATCACCGGCAGCAATTCGGTGCACTTCCTGGTCTGCCTGGACGAATTCCACGCGCACACGAACTTCGTGATGACGACGCTCGCCTCCGCGGCGTTCACGCCCACGGCGGCGGGCCAGACGCAGCACGTCGAGCGCACGTTCACGCTGGACCCGACCTGGGATCGCGCCCTCCTGAACGTCATCATTCTGGTGCAGAACAACAGCACCTTGGCCATGCTGCAGGGCGCGGTGGCCGCGCCCGATTACGACGCCGACGTGACGATCGACTGCGAACCGGACGGCCTGGAGGCCGGCTGGACCCTCAGCGGCCCCTACGAGACCATCAGCGGCAACGGCGACGCGTCGTTCGACCTGTTCGACGCCGGCTCGTACACGATCACCTGGACGCCGTCGCCGTACTGGACGACGCCGGCCGGACCCGAGACCCAGGTGATCGCCGTCGGCGGCAGCGCGACGTTCCAGGGCGTGTACACGGACGGTCCGTTCACCGCGGTGACCAGCGGGGCGCTGGCCACGTCGGGCCAACACCGCGCCGCCACGCTGGTGGACATCGACGACGACGGCGACCTGGACGCGCACATCGTTCGCTACAACGAGGCCGACCGCCTGCTGCGCAACGACGGGGCGCTGAGCTTCGTCGACATCGCCGCCGGTGCGATCGCCGACGCCGGCCCCGGCACGGGCGCCGCCTGGGCCGACATGACCGGCGACGGCCACCTGGACGTGTACCTGACCCGTTCGGGCCAGCCGACCGTGCTGCTGGCCGGCAACGGCACGGGCGGGTTCGCGCCGATCACCGCCTACGGTCCGATCGTGACCGGCCCGGCCGAGGGCGCCAACTGGGTGGACTTCAACCTGGACGGCAAGCTGGACCTGTACCTGTACCAGAACAACGTGTCGACCACCAACCAGCTGTTCGCCGGCTTCGGCGACATCGGCGGCGGCGCCTGGCTGTTCTTCGGCCAATCCGGCAACCTCGCCATGGGCGGCAACACGCCCGCCACGGCGTGGACCGACCTGGATCTGGACGGCCGCCTGGACCCGTTCGTGCTCAAGCGTTACGGCGCGAACCAGCTCTTCCAGAACCTGTCCTTCGGCTTCAACGACGTCACGGTGGGCAGCGGCCTGACCGAGTCCGGCAACGAGTCGACCGCCGCCTGGGGCGACTTCGACAACGACGGCGACTTCGACCTCTACCTCGCCAGCGACGGCGGACAGGACAAGCTGTTCCGCAGTTCGACGCCGTTCCACTTCGACTACCTGACCGGCCCCGGCCTGGGCGACACCGGCAACGCGCGCGGAGCCATCTGGGCCGACCTGGACAACGACACGCACCTGGACCTCTACGTTGCCCGCAACGGCCAACCCGACCTGATCCTGCTGGGCGACGGCGCCGGCAACTTCACGACGGTCAAGCCGGGCGTGGTCGAGGCCACGGCCGGCGCCATGGGCGTTGCGGCCGGCGACCTGGACGGCGACGGCAGGGTGGACGTCTTCGTGCCGCGGGCCGGCCTGCCCAGCGTGGTCATGAAGAACGGCCTTGGCGGCGGCAACCACTGGTTCAAGGTGCGGCTCGAGGGCAGCGGCCTGAACCGCTCGGCGGTCGGCGCCCGCCTGGTGCTCAGCAGCGGCGGCGTCAAAA
>VGXH01000662.1 GCA_016873405.1 bacterium | reverse complement strand
GGGGGGTGGTGGCCGGCTTCCGCTGCCACGCCTACGCGTTCGCCGACGGGGCGCTGCTGGCCGCCGGCGGGCGCTCGCTGGCCGACCAGCCGCTGCTGGGAACCGCGGGCCTGGGCCTGCGGATCGGCAACCCCGACCTGGTGCTGCCCGTGGTGCAGGTGCAGGTGGCCTTCCTGCGCGGCATGGACGATAATGCGGCCGCGGTCGTGGTTTCGGCCGGCAATTTCACGGCGCCCGAGGCGCGCTGGCCCGGCGCGCGGCCCGGCGGCTACGAGTTCCGCTGACCGTCTGTCTCGCGCGCGGCCCGGAGGACGATGGACGCCCCCTCGATGAGGCAGGTCTGGACGAGCCGGCGGGGCGGCCCCGATGTCCTGGAAGTCCGCCAGGCGCCCGTCCCGCGCCCGGAGCGGGGGCAGGTGCGGCTGCACGTGGCCTGGGCCGGCGTCAACTTCGCCGACGTCATGATGCGACGCGGACTCTATCCCGACGCGCCGCGGCTGCCGGCCGTGGCCGGCTACGAGGTGTCCGGCACGATCGACGCCGTGGGCGAGGGCGCCGACCCGGCGCTGCTGGGCCGGCCGGCCGTCGCCATGTGCAACTTCGGCGGCTACAGCGAGTACGTCTGCGCGCCGGCCGCCTGGGCCTGGCCGCTGCCGGAGGGCGCCGACCTGCGCGCGGCGGCGGCGCTGCCGGTCAACTACCTCACGGCCTGGCAGATGGTGCGCGTCATGGCGCCGGTCGCGCCCGGCGGCACGGTGCTGGTGCAGGGGGCGGCCGGCGGCGTGGGGCAGGCCGCCTGTCAGCTGTGCCGGCTGGCGGGGGTGCGCGTGATCGGCTCGGCTTCGCCCGGCAAGCACGACGAGCTGCGCGCCCAGGGGCTGGCGTTCGTGTTCGATTCGCGGCTGCCCCGCTACGCGGACCTGGTGCGCGAGGCCACCGGCGGCCGCGGCGTCGAGGCGGCGCTGGAGCCGCGCCACGGGCGCTGGATCCTCGAGAGTTACCGGTGCCTGTCGCGGTGCGGCCATCTCGTGTTGTTCGGTTTCGCGGGGGCGGCCGCCGGACGCCGCTCGGGCACGCTGTCGGCGCTGCGCACGCTGGCGCAGGTGCCCTGGCTGGCGATCAACCCCGTCCGCCTGATGAACGACAACCGCTCGCTGGGCGGCGTCAACCTGGGCCGCATGTGGGACGAGGGCGCGCGCACGGCGCCCTGGCTGCGCGCGCTGCTGGACCTGCTGGCCCGGGGCGAGATCAGCCCGCGCCTCGACGGCACCTACACGTTCGCGCAGGCGGCGGCCGCCCACGAGCGGCTGGAAAGCCGCGCCAGCTTCGGCAAGATCCTCCTGGAGCCGGGCCGCTGAGGCGGCGCCGGGAAAGGCCCTGTTCGGTGAAGGTCTCCGTCGCCATCATCACCAAGGACGCCGCGGCGCAGCTGGACCGCTGCCTCGCCTCGGTGGCGTTCGCCGACGAGGTGGTGGTGCTGGACCAAGGCAGCCGCGACGACACGGCGGCCGTCTGCGCGCGCCGCGGCGCGCGGGTGCACCAGGGCGCCTGGGAGGGCTTCGGGCCGACCAAACAGCGCGCGGCTGGGCTGTGCCGCAACCGCTGGGTGCTGAGCGTCGATTCGGACGAGGAGGTCTCGCCGGAACTGGCCGCGGCCATCGCCGCCCTGCCTGAGGCGCCCGCGGAAGCGGCCTTCGCCGTCAACCGCCTGAGCCGCTTCCTGGGCGCCTGGATCCGCCACTGCGGC
>VGXH01000661.1 GCA_016873405.1 bacterium | reverse complement strand
TACCGCATCGGGTACGCCTCCCTCGCCGAGACCGGATTTCGCCTTCGCAGAAGGGCAATTTCCTCACCCTCGCTCGGACCTTCGTGAATAGTCCGGGCTCAGTAGTAGTCGCGCAGGACCGCTTGCCCCTGGCTGTGCCGCAGCTTGGCCAGGGCCTTCTCCTTCACCTGGCGGATCCGCTCGCGGGTCAGGCCGAGGCGCTCACCGATCACCTGCAGCGTCTGGGCCTCCTCCCAGCCCAGCCCGAAGTACATCACGACCACCTGCGCCTCGCGCTCGGTGAGCACGGACAGGGCCTGGCGCACGTCCTCGCGCAGGCCGCGCTCGAACACCGCCGCGTCCGGGGCCGCCTGGTTCGTGTCCTCGATCACTTCGGCCAGAGGGCGGTCCGAGCCGTCCTGCCCGACGTCGTCGAGAGCCACCTCGACATGATCGGCGCGCAGGGCCTGCACGACATCCGAGCGCTTGAGCCCGAGATGCGCCGCGATCTGGCCCGGGCGCGGGTCGACGATGCCGTCCTGCTGCAGTTGCACGCGGGCGCGATTGATCTTGATCAGCACCGCCGTCTGGTTCTGCGGCAGGCGGATGGTGCGCGACTTGTCGAGCAGCGCCTGCATGATCGACTGCCGGATCCACCACACGGCGTACGAGATGAAGCGGTAGCCGCGTTCCTCGTCGAAGCGGCGCGCCGCCTTGAGCAGCCCCAGGTTGCCCTCGTTGATCAGGTCCGAGAGCAGCAGGCCCTGGTTGACGTACCGCTTGGCGACCGAGACCACGAAGCGCAGGTTGGCCCGCACGAGATCAGCCAGGGCCTCCTCATCGCCGCCGCGGACGCGCCGGGCCAGCGCGAACTCCTGATCGCGCGTCAGCAGTTCGTAGCGGTTGATGTCCCGGAAGTAGACCTCGAGTCCCTTCTCGTGCATCGCCGGTAGGAAGTTGCGTCTGCCGGCCATCGCCGTCCTCCCTGGCAGTGTGGGGCACCGTCAGTTCTCGACCCCGGCTCGCCGGGGTTCCACCCTCAGGTAACGTTCGACGGAGCCGGTCCGGACCAGGATGGTCAGGGGCGCCGGCACCGCCGCGTGCTCGCTGCGGACCTGCTCCCAGTCGGCCAGGTCGCCGATCGGTCTGCCGTCCACCGCGACCAGGACGTCGCCCGGGCTGACGCCGGCCAGGGCGCCCGGGCCGTCGTCCTCCACCGCGACCACGATCACGCCCGCCGCGGCCGTCACGCCCAGCAGTCCCCGCAGCCGCTCCACGCGATCGTCGTCGCCGTCCAGCGCGGCGACCTCCAATCCCAGCCAGGCGCCCGCGGTCGCCGCCGGGCCGGGCGCGCCGGCCTCCGCCTCCGCGTCGATCGGCGTCACCGTCAGTTCGCGATTCCGCCCTTCACGCGCCAGCTCGAGCGCCACCGGCCGGCCCGGGACGGACTCGGCGATGCGGAACTGGAGCTGGCGGTTGGTGCCGGCGGGGCGGCCGTCGTAGGCGGTGATGCAGTCGCCGGGCAGCACGCCGGCCGCGGCCGCCGGCGAGCCGGGCGCCACGCGCAGCACGCGCACGCCCGCCGACGGCTCGCCGGGACGTTCCTCGCCCACGATGGTGACGAGGTCCTCCGTCCAGACGCCGAGGTAGCCGCGGACCACGCGCCCGCTCCTGCGCAGCTGTTCGTAGACGCCGCGCGCCAGATTGCTGGGCACGGCGAAGCCGATCCCCTGCCCGCGCTCGTTGATGGCCGTATTGACGCCGATGACGCGCTC
>VGXH01000660.1 GCA_016873405.1 bacterium | reverse complement strand
GGCTGTCAGCAGCATCAGGATCAGCAAGGGGATCCGGCGCGGGTGGCTGGTCATGGTCGGCTCCTTCTCCTAGCGGCGGATGGGAAAATCGACATCATCCATTCATAACATGAGGCCGCGAGAGGTACCACGGAGTTCCGCGCGGGCGAGGGGCCGAAATCGCGGCCTGGCTGCGACGTGCGCCGGCGCACGCGCCGCGGTCGCGGTGATGTGGGGCAGGCCCCCGGCCTGCAGGCTCCGGGGGCCCCGCCGCGGGACGTCGCGCCGCCCCGCCTTGCCGCCGCCGCTACCGCAGCAGGATCATCTTGTCGATCAGCGTCCCGGCGGCCGTCTCGAGACGCGAGAAGTAGACGCCTGAGCCGACCTCGCGGCCGGACTCGTCCCGCCCGGTCCAGCGGAACGTGTGCTCACCCGCCTCGTGGTGGCCGCTGGCCAGCAGCGCCACGCGACGGCCCGCCGCGTCGTACACGGCCAGGACCACCGGGCCGGCCGCCGGCAGCCGCCAAGTGATCTCCGTGACCGGGTTGAAGGGATTCGGGGCGCAGGTCAGTTCCAGCCGGTTCGCGCCGGCGGCGGCCGCGCCCCTGCCGGCGGCGGGATCGTTGATGCTGGCCACGGCCACGCCGGGCGCGCCGCCGTTCGGGCGCTCCAGCGCGCCCACTTCGGCGTCGGCGCCCAGGGCGACCAGCGGCGCCTCGATGTCCCCCGAATCGCCCGCCGAACGGTTGAGATAGATGTGGGCCGGCCGGTCGTCCAGCGCCTGCAACCGCAGCGTGAGCAGCCGCGCGCCGCCGCCCGCGGCCACCGGGCACGGCGCGGCCGTGCCGACCAGGAAGCTCGGCGGGGTCAGCACGTTCACGCTCTCGACCGGGTAGACGTACTCGCGCACGACCAGGTTGTCCGACAGCGACAGCTCGCACTGCCAGCCGCGCACGTCCTGGGCGGCGGCCGGGCCCGTCACCACCAGATGGGCCTCGAAGAGCTCACCCGCGGCGATGTCCAGCGCCTGCTTGCTCGCCGCCTCGTCGAAGTAGATCCCCAGCGTGCCGAGCGCAACATCGCCGGCGCTCGCCGCGACGACCGGCGGACAGGTCGCGCCGACGGCGCCCGCGAGCAGCGCCACATCGGCGAGGTTCAGTGCACCGTCCCAGCGGAAATCGAACGCGTAATCATAGGCCCCGTAGTAGGCCGCCGCGAACGGCGGGATGTCGGCCAGCCCGACCTGCAGGTCGCCGTTGGCGTCCGGGCTGTTGAATCCCATGTTGAAGAGCTGCGGTGTTCCCCGGCCGTCGATGTGGACGCGCGTCCGCTCCCCCGCGCTTGGCAGCGAGTGATGGCCGCCGGCGACCGGTCGCGTGAAGGTGGTGATCCCCATGGAGTTCGTCGGACCGTCGGCGATGGCGCCCTCGTCGCAGGTCCGCAACCCGCCGAACGTCGTCCGCAGCGTCAGGTTCCCGGCCGGGACGCCGGCCAGCGCGTTGCCGTCGTCGTCGAACACCCTGACGGAGATGGTCGCGTTCGTGCGGCCGCCGCCGTAGAGGTAGCAGTTCGTCAGCGGATCGCCGGAGCGGTTCGGCACCGTGAAGACCGACACCGGCGCCGCGGCCGCGGTCGAGGCCATTCCCAGACGCCGTCCGTCGTCGCGGTCGAAGTAGGCCTGCCGGCCATCGCCCACCCAGAGGACGCCGTGTCCCCAGGTGTTGGTGCCGATCGGCGGCAGGTACTCCATGGCGATCTTGGTGCCGGTGTAGAGG
>VGXH01000659.1 GCA_016873405.1 bacterium | reverse complement strand
GGGGGACGACGGCCTGATCCAGGTGACGGCCGACGGCGGCGCCAGCTGGATGCGCATCGAGGCGGTCAAGGGCGTGCCCGCGGGCACCTATGTCAGCGACCTCGAGCCCTCTCCCTTCGACCGAAACGTCGTCTACGCCTCGTTCGAGAACCACAAGCGCGACGACTTCAAGCCGTACATCCTGCGGAGCGACGACCTGGGCCGCACCTGGAAGTCGATCAGCGGCAACCTGCCCGAGAACGGACCGGTGCTGACGATTGCGCTGGACCACGTGGACCCGGACCTGGTGTTCGTGGGCACGGAGTTCGGCGTCTTCTTCACGCGCGACGGCGGCGCGCACTGGACGCGGTTGAAGGCCGGGATGCCGACCATCGCCTGCCGCGACCTCGAGATCCAGCGACGGGAAAACGACCTGGTGGTGGCCACCTTCGGCCGCGGCTTCTACGTGCTGGACGACTACACGCCGCTGCGGGGCCTGGAGCCGCAGACGCTGCGGCAGCCGGCGACGGTCTTCCCGGTCAAGACGGCGAAGATCCACTCGTTCACGTCCGAGTTGGGCTACCGCGAACGGGGCTTCCAGGGCGCGGGGTTCTACACGGCGCCGAACCCGCCCTACGGCGCGGTCATCACCTACAACCTGGCCGAGGGGCTCCAGACGCTCAAGGAACGGCGACGCGCCGCAGACAAGGAGAAGTTCCAGGCGGACCAGCCCGTCTACTACCCGACCTGGGACGAGCTGCGCGCCGAGGACCGCGAGGTGGAGCCGGAATTGCTGCTGACGATCCGCGACGCGGACGGCCACGTGGTGCGGCGCCTGACCGGCCCGGGCGGCAAGGGCCTGCACCGAGTCGCCTGGGATCTGCGCTACCCGTACCCGGGCCCGGTGAGCCTGGGCGAGGGCGCGCCGCAATCGCCGTGGGCGGGCGAGAGCCGCGGGCCGCAGGCTCCCCCGGGCACGTACTCGGTGAGCGTATCGCAGCGCGTGCGGGGCATCGAGACGACGCTGGCCGGCCCGGTGAGCTTCGCGGTTGAACTGCTGGGGGTCCACGCGACGCCCGATCCCGACGCGCAGGGCACGCGGGCCTTCGCGACGGCCGCAGCGGAGCTGTTCCGCGCCGTGCAGGGCGCCGACCTCCTGCACACGGAAGCCGTGGAGAAGGTCGGCTACCTGCGCGAGGCGGTGAAGTTGACGCCGAAGCTGGACCGTGCGCTGCTTGACCGCGTCGATGCCCTGGCGGCGAGACTGGCCGACCTGGGCGTCGCGCTGCGCGGCGACGATACGGTCGCGCGCCGCCAGGAGCCGGCCACGCCGGGCATCAGCGAGCGCGTGAGCCAGGTCGTCAACGGGCTGGACGGCAACCTCTCGGGCGCCACGACCACGATGCGCGCGAACCTGGAGGTCGCCGCGAAGCAGTTCGGGGCGCTGCTGGCCGGGCTCGAGGCGGCCGCGGCGGAGACGCGCGCGCTGGAAGGCGAGTTGGAGAAGGCGAAGGCGCCGTACACCCCGGGGCGGCTGCCGGTCTGGGACGGCCGCTGAGATCCTGGGTCATGGGGCTGGGATCGTGTCGGCCGTCCGGCTCGTGATGACGGGCGGCCTTGGCGGCCCGTCCGCGCGCGGCGGCGGTCGGGACCGCGGCCCCTACGGCTGCGGCCGGCCGCCGATGCGGTACGGCAGCCGCAGCTTGTTGAGCCCGTTGAGCGCCGCCACCCGGTAGCACTCGGCCAGCGTCGGGTAATTGAACGCGCTCCCGACGGCG
>VGXH01000658.1 GCA_016873405.1 bacterium | reverse complement strand
GGCGGTCTGGCCGCTGAAGAAGGGGATGCAGCCGAGCGGGTCGACGACGGCGAACAAGGATGACAGCGCCAGCAGCGCGAAGCCCATCAAGTCCATGGCGGAAGCTCCCTGCTGCCCCAGTCGCCGTCACCGGGACGGTTCGGGGGCCGGCGCCGGCGTGCGACGCTGAATCCGAGCGATCAAGTCTAGTGGTCCGCGGGACCGGGGGCAAGGCGGGCCAGGGGTGTCGGCGGCGCCCTCGGAATATCCAAGACCCCACAAAAAAGGGTTGCATTCTTTTGGTGATCTCGATGATCATGATCATGTGGAGTTGACGTTGACGGCGATCGCCCGGGGCGGAATTGAGCCTCCAACCCCCGGGCAGCGCTGAAGGGGAGCTACCGGTAGGATCGGCGGAGATCGGCGTCGGGAGGCGGCTAGGCTGCCTCGCCCTAGCAGCGTTGCCGACACTCCCGACGCCGACACCGAAAACAGCCGGCTGTTTGCCCACGATCGGCGGGGCCGCCGCCGGGGACGATCGCCCGCATCTCGCTCGCGGCCGAGAAGAGCACAGGGCGTGCCTGTGGCGCGCGCTTGCGCAAGCTTGATCACAAATCGCACAACATGTTGTGTCACAACATATTGCATCGACATCCCGCACCTGTCAGGCACCGGGCTGACGTTCGCGGAGGTCTCCGCGGCCGCCGTTCGGTTCGCAAATCGAATCCTGTCGTGCGAAATCCGAACCGCCCGGGGTTTCCCCGCTTGACCTGTCCACCGGAGACACCCTAGACTGGTGGCGACTCGCCCCCAGACGCAGCAACGGGAACGTCAGCCCGGGGCCGGTCGATTTGCCCTCCCCCATCGCCATCGTCCACGGTGCCGTCGCCTGGGTGCAGGCGGTGGCCGCCGCCGCCGCGCCGGCGCCCGGACGCCAGACGCTCGACCACCTGCGCGCCGACCTCTCCCACGAAATGGCCGCCAAACACGCCCGTCTGTCGGCGCTCGTGCGCGTGTGGCGAGCCGGCCGCGGGCGCGAGCGCGACGGCGCCGACGCGGCTGCCATCTGCCGCGACATCGCGCGGCTCCACCGACGGCACGCGCGCGAGGCCGCCGGCTCGTGGCGCTCGTTCGCGAAGCTGGTCTGCGCGATGGCGCGCGCGCGGACTCTGGCGGCGGACCTGTCGCGCATGGCGCGCGGCAGCGAGTCCGCGCTGGCGCGCGCGGAGCGCGAACTGCCGCGCCTGGTGGCCGCCGCGCGCGAGCTGGTCGAGGCGCTGTCGGCCCGGCACGCCGTCCGCTTCGGCGAGCTGGCCACCGCGGCGGTCGCGGAGATCCGCCGCGAGACGCAGGCCGCCGAGGCCGACGCCGTGGCCGTGGAATTTGACAGCGCCGACGGCGGCGCGCCCCTGTGGGTGCCGCGCGCCGACGCCGCGCGCTGGTCCGACCTGCTGCGCAACCTGGTGCGCAACGCAGCGCAGGCGACGAGCGAGCGGCCGGACGGCGCCCGGCCGGCGGTGACCGTGCGCCTGCGACCACTGCCGCCGCCCGGCGGCATCGCGTTCGAGGTGCACGACGGCGGCGTGGGCATGACCACCGACCAGTTGGCGGCGGCGTGGCAGGACGGCTCCTCGCGGCACGGGGCCGGGCACGGCCTGGGCCTGACCGCGGCCAAGCGCGCGTTCGTTCAGGAGCGCGCCGCGCTGCAGGTCGCCAGTGAGCCGGGCGTCGGCACGAGCGTGCGCCTGGAACTGCCTGCGCGCGACGTGGCTTTCCGGGG
>VGXH01000657.1 GCA_016873405.1 bacterium | reverse complement strand
GGGGGTCCCCGCCCGCCGGTCCAGACGCGGATCCAGGAGCAGGATGCCCTCGCCCGGCTGCGCGGCGGCGTCGTTGGACAGCGCGGCCAGATTGCCCGCGTCGTCGCGCAGGCGGACGGCGAAGTGCCATTCCGTTCCGCCCGGCAGGTCGCCGATCACCAGCGAGGCGACGGCGCCCGGGTCGCCCGGGTCGGCGACCCCGGCCACGGGTGTCGCCGCCGCCCAGGCGGACTCGTCGGAGATCGCGGCGCCCGCGTAGCGGACCTCCGTCGCCTGCGCCCGCCCCTCCCAGCGGTCGTCGCCGCTGTCGAGCCAACGCAGGCGGACGGCGCCGGCGCCGAAGGGCTCGGCGGCCAGCGTCCGCACGGCCCCCGGGGGCGTCACGTCGCGGGCGGGGCGATCGGGAGCCAGGACCAGCAGGCCCTGGTCCCGGTCCACGACCAGCAGCAGACCCTCGTGCGAGAAGCAGAGGTCCATCGCGTACCTGGTCAGGATGCGCCCGAGGAAGACGGGCGCGCGCGGGTTGCTCACGTCGACGAAGTGCAGCCCCGCGCCCTGCGCCGCCAGCACGGCGATGCCGTCGCGCACGGCGATCGCCCGGCAGGTGCCCTCGAGCGGCAATTGCGCCACGCGCACGGGCTCGGCGCCGTCGTCGATGGCGAAGATCGCCAGGCCGGTGGCGCCGTCGGCGACGAACGCATAGCCGCCGTCGATCTCCAGGTCCAGCGCCTCGCCCGGGCTGTCGGCCCAGGCCACGACGCGCATGACACCGAGCGCGAGGATGCGCGCGTCGACCACCGCGAGGCCCATCTCGTCGTCCGCGACGTAACACCAGCCGTCGCGCACGACCACGCTCTCGGCGTAGCCGTTGGTCCCGGTGAAAACGCCGTCATAGGCGAGAACTCCCGGTTGCGCGGGCAGCGACCGGAAAACCCGCACGCCCTTCCAGCTCTCGGCCAGGTAGGCGGTGTAGGCCGCGGCCGGGTCATCCGGCTGCACGATGCAGATCCGGTTGCCGAAGACCGCGGTCGTATTGCTGTTGAAGGGCTGGATCGCCGCCGGGTCGGTGCCGTCGTAGGAGGTGACGCCCTCCGTCCCCTCGACCACGAGCACGATGTCCCGCAGGCGCCCCTCGAAGAGCGTGCGCACGGCGCCGACGCTCTCGCTGTACTTCAGCGTGTTGACCGTCTGCAGGAGGACCGGCGCGTGCGGATCGCTGAAATCGACGGCATGGAGCCCCGCCTGGCCGCCGGCCACGAACGCGGTGCGGCCGATCGTGACCACGTCCTCGTTCTGACTGGGCAGCGGCACGCTGCCGACGATGGTGAACGGCGCGCCGGGCGTCTCGTAGAGGTCCTGCTGGGCGCAGCCCCCGGGCAGCAGGCACAGGGCCGCGGCCAGGGCGGGAAGAAGCAGCGGGTGTCCGGGACGCGCGATCATCTGCACTCCTCGCGATCGATGGGCCGAATCAGAACCGGTAGGCCAGGTCGACCCACGTCTGCCACTGCACGAATGCCTTGTCCGTCGCCAGGTCGCCCTCCCAGGGCGACTCGACGGTCCGGGACGAACGGCGGGTCGCCACGCGCAGCGTGACGTCCCGGCTCAGCTTGCGTTCCAGCTCCAGGGTGTACTTGTAGTTCAGGTCGCGGCGCCCCACGTGGTAGGGGTCGTCCACGAGCGGCCCCTGCGCCGTGTAGTAGTAGTCCATGAACAGGAACGTCAGGCCGATCCCGTCGAGGTAGCGGGCCAGCTGGGGCAAAC
>VGXH01000656.1 GCA_016873405.1 bacterium | reverse complement strand
GGGGCGATGGCGCCGCGGTTGTCCGTCACGCGCACCTTGGCCCGGAAGGTGCCGGTGGTCGGCCAGCTGTAGCTGGCGCTCCCGCTGGTCGTCGAACTGGTCTCGAAGGCGCCGTCGTCGTCGAAATCCCATTCGTAGAGCGCGATCGTGCCATCCGGGTCGCTCGCGGTCGCCGCGAACTGCGCCAACTCCTGCGGCACGTTTATTCCCGGCGCCGGGGTGGTGATGGTCACCGCGGGCGGCATGTTGTTGTCGCGCGGCAGGACCAGCGCTGCCACCTCGACGGTCTCGCCGGCCGCCGTCAGCGTGCCGTTCGTCGAGCGGTCCAGCCAGCCGCTGTGCGTGCCGATCAGCGTGTAGGCCCCCGCGGGCACGTCGGTCATGCTGAAGTCGCCGGCCGCCGTCAGCGTGCCGTTCGTCGAGCGGTCCAGCCAGCCGCTGTGCGTGCCGATCAGCGTGTAGGCCCCCGCGGGCACGTCGGTCATGCTGAAGTCGCCGGCCGCGTCGGTGACGGCGACGTAGGACGTGCCCTCGCAGTAGACCACGGTGCTCTGATGGTTGGTGGCGTTCTGCAGCGTGACGCCGCCGCGGAACGTCCCGGTCGGGATCAGCGCGATGTCGACGAACGTCGTCTCGGCCAGCGCCGACGCGCGCGGCTCCGGCACGGTGGCGGTGGCGCGGCCGGCCTTGTGGTCACGCGCCTCGGTCGTCAGCAGCCACTGGCCGGGCTCCAACCCCGCGAAGGCGAAGCGGCCCCTTTCGTCGGTGACGGCGGCGCGGCGCGCGGCGCCGGCCTTGGCTTCCGCGTCGACGGGCGCATCCGGCCCGGCCGCCTGCGCGTCCAGGCGGGCCCGCACGCTGGCCGCCACGCCATCGACGAACGGTTCGGCCAGCACGACCACCCCGCCCACGGGCCGTCCGCCGACATTGCGCACGGAGCCGCCGAGCACGGGACCGGTCTCCGGCGGCGGACCCGGCAGGGGACCGGTGGTGGTGCCGCCGTTGCAGCCGGCCAGCGCCAGCGCCAGCGCCAACGCCGCGAGGCACAGGAGGGGCGCCGGCAGGCGGCGCCGAGAGCTGGGAGTCATCGCTTTCATCGTTCGCTCCAGGGGATGACGGTGGATCGCTTGCATGTCGAAGTCCGGTCAGCGCACGCGGACGAAGGCGCGGGTGACGGCCTGGCCGCCCGCCTCCAGCCGCAGGTAGTAGCGTCCGGCCGGCACCTCGCGGCCCCGGTCGTCGCGGAAATCCCATTCGAGCAGGCGTTCGCCGGGCGCGGCCGCGGCATCGGCCCAGGCCCGCAGCCGGCGCCCGGACACGTCGTAGACGGCGGCGGTCGCTGCCGTCTCGCGGCCCAGGCGCAGCCGGAAACTGACCTGTCCCTGCGCCGGGTTGGGCCACGGCGTGTCCATGCAAACCAGCGGCAGCACGGCGGCCACATCGACGCCGCTCGTGGCGTCGGTCACGACCACGTTCTGCGCCAGCCCGATGCGGTAGTCGTCCACGCGCACGTCCAGGTGGTACGTGCCGGCCGGCACCCCGTCCAGGCACCAGGTGCCATCCGCGGCGCTGGCGGCGTGCAGGCCGGTGTACGTCCAGTCGAGATGGCGCAGGAAGACGCCCGCCGCGGCGATGGGCGCCGCGGTCACGGCGTCGCGGACGGTGCCGCACAGGGTGCCGGCGCGCGCCGCCGGCGCGCCCAGCAGGGCGATCGCCAGCGCCAGGGCGGGCGTCACGGACCCGCGGGGCGGGCGGCCGCCCC
>VGXH01000655.1 GCA_016873405.1 bacterium | reverse complement strand
GGGGGGCTCGCGCCGCGTCCGCCGATCGACCAGTTCCAGGATCATGCGCGCGACCTCGGTTCGGCGCGGCGGTCGTGCGGGCGCTCGCCCGTCTGGCCCGGGTAGGCGATGCGCGCGTGGTGGATCCCCGTCAGCAGCGGCACGAAGGCGTCGCGGATCCGCGCGATGTCGCTGAGCGACAGCCCCGACTCGTCCAGTTCCCCGCTCAGCATGCGCTTGTCGATGATCTGCCGGGTCATCTCCTTGATGCGGCTGGGCGTCGGCTTGACCAGCGCGCGGGTGGCCGCCTCGACCGCGTCGGCGAGCATCAGGACGGCCGTCTCGCGCGAGCGGGGCCGCGGGCCGGGATAGCGGAAGTCGTCGACCTTGACGGTGTCGCCGCCGTCGGCCTCGAGGGCCTTGTGGTAGAAGTACTCCATGACCATGGTGCCGTGGTGCTCGGGGATGAAGTCGACGACCATCCGCGGCAGCCGCCAGCGACGCCCGAGCTCGACGCCCTCCTTGACGTGCGCGGCGACCACCAGCGCGCTCATGCTCGGGCTCAGGTCGTCGTGCCGGTTGTGGCCCGGCGTCTGGTTCTCCACGTAGTACTCGGGCTTCTCCATCTTGCCGATGTCGTGGAAGAGGGCGCCGACGCGCGTCAGCAGCGTGTTGGCGTCGATCGCGCGCGCCGCGTGCTCGGCGAGCTGCCCCACGACCTGGCTGTGGTGGTAGGTGCCCTGCGCCTCCAGGGCCATGCGCTGCAGCAGCGGGTGGTTGAGGTCCGACAGCTCGAGCAGCGTCAGGTCCGAGCAGACGCCGATCGCGGGCTCGACCACCGGCAGCACGAACAGCCCGATCGCGACCGACAGCACGGGCATGACCGCCGCCACCAGGTAGACCGGGGCCAGCCGGTGCCCCTCGCCGAGGCCGAGCAGGAACACGAGGGTCACCGACAGGAACGTCAGCAGCAGGATCGTCCGGTAGAACAGGCTGCGCCGGTAGACGCGGCGCACCGACATCACCGTGACCATGCCCAGCACGTACCACGGCAAGACGTGCCCCGCCGTCACGCCCGGCAGCACGGCCAGCAGCGTGACCGCCAGCAGCGTCGTCGTGTAGCCGATGCGCCCCTTGTAAAGGACCGTCGCCAGCAGCGCCATCAGGACGATGGGCACCGCGAGGGGGCCCAGCCCGGGACGCGCGAGCGCCACGGCGGCGCCGCCCAGGTAGAGCGCCAGGACGGCCGCCATCGCCACCTGGAAGCGGCGCTCCCGGAGCCGGCCGGGGAAGTGCAGACCGGCCAGCCAGCCGTAGAGCAGGAGGGTCGTCGCCACCAGCAGCGAGCGGGCCACGTAGCGCCTGACCGTGTCAAGGCCGCCCTCCCCGCCGCCCCGACTGCGCAGGCGCGTCGCCAATTCCTGCAGCCAGCGCGCCTGCTGCTCGGTCACCTGCACCCCGCGCTCGACGATGCGTTCGTTGGCGATGAACGAGCGGGTGTGCGGCACGGCGTCGCGCGCCTGCTCCTGCCGCAGGCGGGTCTCATGCGGTTCGTAGATCAGGTTCGGCGTCATCAGCGGCCGCAGCACCGCCGACGCCTCCGCGGCCTCGAGGGGACCCAGTCCCGCGTCGCGCAGGGCGGTGAGCAGGCGTTCGCGCACATCCGTCTGCGTGCTGACCGCGTCGCGTTCGCGCGACGTCTCCGCCTGCCCCGACAGCACGATCACACGCGCGTAGCGGCCGGCGGGGAGCATGTCCGCGACGCCGCCGTCCCTGACGACCCC
>VGXH01000654.1 GCA_016873405.1 bacterium | reverse complement strand
GGCGGCCGAGGTCTGGAAGGCCGGCCACCACGGCTCGCACACCTCCGGCAGCGGCCCCTGGCTGGAGCGCCTGCGCCCCGAACTGGTCCTGATCAGCTGCGGCGTCGGCAACCGCTATCGACACCCGAGCCACGGCCCCTACGTCGCCGCGGGCGACACGCTGCCGCAGTTCCGGACCGACCTGCACGGCACGGTGACGGTCGCCTGGCCGGCCGGCGGCGGGCCCGGCCGCGCGCGCCCGACCTGGCCGCGTCGGCGCCGGCGGCGCGCCTTGACACCCGGCGGCGCCGGCGCCTACCATCGCGCCGCGGCGGCCGGAGTGCCCGCCCGGCCTGGAGCCCGGCGCCGACGCCGCGCCACACCCGCCGCCGGACGACGCTCCGGGGCACCCCCGGAGGTTGGAACATGCCTGCCCTGCGCAGCACGCGCGACCTGGGCCTGCGGCCGGATCACGAGGGGAAGGTGCGCGACATCTTCGACCTCGGGGACCGTCTCCTGATCGTGGCGACGGACCGCGTCTCGGCCTTCGACGTCATCATGAACGACCTGGTGCCCGGCCGCGGCGTCGTGCTCAGCGTGATGAGCCTGGGCTGGTTCCGGCATTTCGCCGACGCGGTGCCCAATCACGTGATCACCGCCGACCCGCGCGCGTTCCCGGCGCCGTTCGCCGCGCACGCCGACGCCCTGGGCGGGCGCGCGATGCTGGTGCGCAAGGCGGAGCGCTTCCCGGTCGAGTGCGTGGTGCGCGGCTACCTGGCCGGTTCGGGCCACAAGTCGTACCGCGCCACGGGCGCGATCTGCGGACAGCCGCTGGCGCCCGGGCTGCGCCTGGCCGACCGCCTGCCGCAGCCGCTGTTCACGCCGACGACGAAGGCCGACGTCGGCCACGACGAAGACATGTCGTTCGCCGACGTCCAGGCCGCGGTCGGACCCGAGCGCGCGGTCGCCCTCAGGGACCTGACGCTGCGCCTCTACGGCGACGGCGCCGAGTACGCCCGCGCGCGCGGCGTCGTCCTCGCGGACACCAAGTTCGAGTTCGGGCTCATCGACGGACGCATCGCCCTGATCGACGAGGTGCTGACCCCCGATTCCAGCCGTTTCTGGCCGGCGGACCAGGTGGTCCCCGGGCAGGAGCCGCCGAGCTGGGACAAGCAGATCCTGCGCAACCACCTCGAGACCCTGACCTGGGACAAGGCCCCGCCGCCGCCGCCGCTGCCGGCGGACGTGCTCGCGCGCACGGCGGCGCGCTATCGGGAAGTGCTGGAGATCCTGTTTCCCGAGGAGGCCGCGACATGGCGGGCGTACCTGTGAGGCGGCGACGCGCGCTGCTGAGCGTCACCGACAAGACGAACCTGCTGGAGTTCGCGCGCGGCCTGGTCCGGCACGATTTCGAACTGGTGGCTTCCGGCGGCACGGCGACGGCGCTGCGCGAAGGCGGGCTCGAGGTGACCGACGTCGACGCGATCACCGGCTACCCGGAGATCTTCGGCGGCCGCGTCAAGACGCTGCACCCGGCGGTGCACGGCGGCATCCTCGGGCCCGACGAGGCCGCGTTCGCCGCGGTGGCGGACCTGGGCATCGCGCCGATCGACCTGGTCGCGGTGAACCTCTACCGCTTCGGCGCCGCGCGCGCCGGGGGCGGGACGGAGGCGGATCTCGTGGCGAAGATCGACGTCGGCGGGCCGACGATGCTGCGCGCGGCGGCGAAGAACTTCGCGCGCGTGACGGTGGTGCCCGACCCCGCGCACTACGCCGAGGTGCTGGCCGAACTGGACGCGCAC
>VGXH01000653.1 GCA_016873405.1 bacterium | reverse complement strand
GGGGCCAGGCGCTGACCAACGTGCTGTCGAACGCCTACAAGTTCTCGCCGCTGGGCGGGGCGATCGAACTGGAGATCCTGCGCGAGGAGCGGGCGGGTGCTGCCTGGGCCGGATTGCGGGTGACGGACTACGGCATGGGCATGACGGCGGAGGAGGTCTCGCGCGCCGGTGAGCGCTTTTACCGTGCGGACAGGACAGGCCACATCCCCGGCACGGGGCTCGGGCTGGCGCTGGTGAAGGAGATACTGCAAATCCACGGCGGGACGGTGGATATCGAGAGCACCCCCGGCGAGGGTACCACCATCACCCTGTGGATCCGGGAACAAGGGACGGCAGCAGCCTAATCCACCCACCAGCCGGCCGCGCTGCCCTTTCCGGTGAGCGTGCGGACGGCAAGGTACACGGCCTGCTGCAGGGCGATGCCGGCGGGCTCGTTGGAAGCGGCGCCGAATTCCAGGCTGGTCACATCGAGGCCGATGATTTTCAGGACGTGGCCGTTGGCCTGGAGGGATTCGACGGTTTTCGTCACCAGCACCTCGTTGAGCACCTCGCCGGATTTGGTCGAGACGGCGCGAAGATTGAAGGTCAGGGTGTCGGAAACCTGCTCAACGGAGCCGCCAACCGCATTAATGGCGATGCCGCCCGCACTTTGGGCGACAGTGCGGTCGTAGCTGACGATCTGCCCCAGCATAAGCACATCCGCGATCAGCAGATTGCCGATCAGCGTGCGCGTCTGCTCGCCGTACATGGCCTGCGCCAGCTGGCGCTCCTTGAGTACATCGTCCAGTCGGCCGCGCTCGATGACGCGGTAGTGCTGGGGAAAGCTGCGCAGGGCCGCGCTCAGGAACGGACCGCAGTCCTGCAGGACGACATTCGAGAAATCCGCCTGACCGGCCTTGGTGACTTTCCGCTGGCCGGTCGAGTCGAAGCAATTGTAGACGCCAACGATCAGGTTTCTGCCGTTCTGCGGGGGCGCCACCGCCGGCTCGGGCTCGTTGGGACCGGCGGCAAGCGCCGGCGCCGCCTCGATGACGGCCGGCGGCCTGACCGCCGGCGCGGGCAGCAGAGTGGCGCAGCCCGCCGCCAGGGCTGCCGACAGGACGGATACCCGCAGAAGCATCCTCCTCAGTCCGGCAGGTCCAGCGTCGTGGTGCCGGAGGGGCTGTTGATGGTGACGCGGATCGCGCCATTGACCCGCTCATAGCCGACGTAGAGGTCGCCATAGGTGAATGAACCGGCGTTCCGCGAGGTGAGAATCTTGTCCGCCAGCTTGATCGAGATCGACATGAAGAGCTGCGACTGCAGGGCGTTGGCGAAGCGGGTGGTCGGCGAATTGTTGATGGCCTGCTGGGCGGCGTCGGCCGCCTGCCGGGCGTCGGCTTCCGCCTTCGCCCGGAACTGCTTCTTCTGGCTTTCCCGCGCGCTCTCCACCTGATAAAGCGCGGCGTTGCCGCCGCCGAGCAGGGGCGATTGCAGCGTGTAGGTCAACTCGGCCGCCTGCGCCGCGGTGCAGGCGGCAAGCGCCGCCACGACGGCGGCGGACTGTCTCCAGGACATGGCTTTCTCCCTTTCGTCAACCGGCCCTGCTTTCCGCGGCGGGAAGCAGGGCCGGCTTTCCATCGAGCGGAGGCGTTATTGGGTGATGGACACCGTGCCGCCGTTGGTCAGGGTGCCTGACAGGGCGAACACCGAGGCGGCGGTCGCCTGCGTCAGCGTGAAGTTCTTGTAGCTGGTCGTCACGTTGATGCTGGCCGAGGAGCCGGCGCCGCTCTGGGTGATGCC
>VGXH01000652.1 GCA_016873405.1 bacterium | reverse complement strand
CCCTCTGCCAGTTGATCCAGGTGGGGCTGGCCCTGCCGGAATCCGAGGCCTGAGGTGCGCGAACTGGCCGGCATCGGCGCTTCGCCCGGCTACGCGCTGGGGCCGGTCCACACGATCCGGCTGGCGACCATCGTGCCCCGCCGTCGCGCCGTCGCGGTCAAGGACGTCCCGCTCGAGATCGAGCGCTTCCGCGTGGCGGTCGAACGGGCCCGCGATCAGATCCGGGAACTGAGCGAGCGCCTGGCCAGCGAACTGGGCGCCGACGAGGGCGCCATCCTGGCCAGCCAGCTGCTCATCCTCGAGGACGAGATGGTCTGGGACGCCACGCTGGCGGCGATCCGGCTCGAGCGGATCAACGCCGAGGCCGCGTTCGCCCGCACGGTCGGAGACCTGGCGGCGCGCTTCCTGGAGATCGAGGACGCCACCTTCCGCGAACGCGTCAACGACCTGCGCGACGTCGAGCAGCGCGTGCTGCGCGGCTTCGCCGACGGCGCCGTGACGGGCCCGGTGCCGCCGCCGGTCCCGAGCGTCATCTGCTCGCGCAACCTGACCCCTTCGGACACCGCGGCCCTCGGCCGGCACAACGTGCTCGGCTTCGTCATGGACGAGGGCGGCAACACCAGCCACGTGGCCATCCTGGCCCGGTCGCTGGGAGTGCCGGCCGTGGTCGGCCTGCGCGGCGGCGCGGCGCAGCTCGCCCAGGGCCAGCTCGTCGCCGTCGACGGCACCGAGGGACGCGTGCTGGTGGAGCCCGACGAGGAGACCCGCCAGCGCGTGAGCGTGCTGACGCGCCAGCAGGTGGTGGTCAACGAGAAGCTGGCTTACCTGCGCGACCTGCCGGCGATCTCGCCCGACGGGCGGCGCGTGCAGATGATGGCCAACATCGAACTGCCGGTCGAGGTCGAGGAGGCGCTGGCGCGCGGGGCGGAGGGCATCGGCCTCCTGCGCACCGAGTACCTGTTCTTCCAGCACGGCACCATCCCCACCGGGGACGAACAGACGCTCGTCTACACCGAGATCGTGCGGCGCATGGGCGGACGGCCGGTGATCTTCCGCACGCTGGACGTGGGCGGCGACAAGGTCTCGGACTACCTCGGCGCCAAGCGCGAGTACAACCCGTTCCTGGGCTGGCGAGGCATCCGGTTCTCGCTGGCCAACCGGGCCCTGTTCAAGACGCAGGTCAAGGCCATCTACCGCGCCGCGACGGCCGGCAGCGCCAAGCTGATGTTCCCCATGATCACGGGCCTGGAGGAACTGCGGCAGGCCCGCGAGGTCTGCGCCGAGGCCGTCGCCGAGCTGGCGCGCGAAGGGCGGCCCCACGCGGCGGGCCTGCCGATCGGGATCATGGTCGAGACCCCGGCCGCGGTGCTGGCCGCCGACGTCCTGGCGCGCGAGAGCGACTTCTTCAGCATCGGCACGAACGACCTCATCCAGTACACGCTGGCCATGGACCGCGGCAACAGCCGCGTCTCCTATCTCTACCGCCCGCTGCATCCGGCCGTGCTGCGCGCGCTGAAGCACACGATCGACGCGGCGCACGACGCGGGCATCTGGGCCGGTCTCTGCGGCGAGATGGGCGCCGAGACGCGCCTGGCCGAGGTGCTCTTCGGACTCGGCCTCGACGAGATCAGCACGCACGGCGCCGCGCTGCCCAAGATCAAGCAGGTCATCCGCTGGACTCCCTGGGACGAGGCGCGCGCCGTGGTGGCGCACCTGCTGGCCCTGCGCACGGCGGACGAGGCGGACGCGTGGCTGGCGGACTACATCGCCACCCGCAAGGGG
>VGXH01000651.1 GCA_016873405.1 bacterium | reverse complement strand
GCGCGGCGCCGCGACGGTCGATGCCGCGCGCAGCAGGGCCACGTCCTCGTTGACCCAGACGCCGTCGCGCAACGCCGCCCCCGCCGCCACCGGCTTCATGCCGACCGCGCGCACCCCGAGCCCGGCGAGGGCATGCAGGAGGGCGGCGGAAAACAGGGTCTTGCCGACGCCGGTGTCGGTGCCGGTGATGAAAAAGCCGCGAGGCGTGAGCGGCGAGGCGTGAGGACTCACAGTCCACCCCTTTTGCCGGCGATTTTCATCTGGATGATCTGGCGGCCGTCTTCCAGCCGGTCCTTGCGGCCCGCCCAGGCGTGGCCATAGACCACCTCGTAGGTGGCGGGCAGGCGGCCATCGCGGCGGAAGCGCTCGTAGTGGTCGGCCAGGCGTTTCCACTCCGCCTTGCCCATGAGGCCGGCGCGGCGGTTTTCCAGCACGGTGTGGGCGCCGATGGCCTTGAGGTCGCGCAGCAGGCCGGGCAGAGCGTCATAGGTCAGGGTGATGCGCTCCATCTCCATGACCGGATTGCTGAATCCGGCGTGGACCAATGCGTCGCCCAGGTCGTGCATGTCGATGAAGCGGTTCACGTGCTGGTGGCCGTCCAGGTCGGCCGAGGCGGCGCGCAGTTCCATCAGGGTGTCCGGGCCGAAGGTGGCGAACAGGAACAGCCCTTCCGGCTTCAGCACCCGGTGGGCTTCGCGGAAGGCGCTATCCGGCGCGCCCACCCATTGCAGGGCCAGGCTGGACCAGACCATGTCCAGGCTGTCGCGCGCCAAGGGCAGGCGTTCCATGTCGGCGCACAGGGTCGTCAGGCGCGAGACCAGAGGCGTGAGGCGGGATAACCAGGTGCGCCAGCCAGCCGTCTGGGCATGGCGTCGGCCGGCGCGCAGGGCCATGGCGTGGGCCAGATCCACGCCCAGCAGGCGCGACTTGGGAAAGCGCGCCTTGAGCAGGGAGAGGCCGAAGCCGGTGCCGCAGCCGGCGTCCAGGATCAGGCCCGGATCGATCTTCATGCCGTCCAGATGGTCGTCCAGACGGCGGGCCACCTCCTGTTGCAGGAAAGCGGCCTCGTCATAGCGCTCGGCCGCGGCCTCGAAGGAGCGGCGGATGGCCCGCTTAAGGCTGTCATCCATCGAGGAAGCCCCCCACCTGCTCGGCGAACCAGGCCGGATGTGACAGGAAAGGCGCGTGCGCGGCGCCTTCGCGCAGGGCCAGGCGGGCGCCCGGAATCTGTTCCGCCAGCCAGTGTGCGGCCTGCACGGGGCACAGGGTGTCGTAGGCCCCGTGCACCACCAGCGTGGGGCAGCGTACGCGGGCCGCGACGCCGCGCAGATCCACGTCCCGCAACAGGTCGAGGCCGGCGGCGAGCACTGCGCTGGCCGGCTCGCCGCGTTGGAACACGGTTTCGCGCAGACGGGCGATCACCTCCCGCGCCGCGTCGCCACCCCGTGCCTGGAGGGAAAGGAAACGCAGCAGGGTGGCGCGGTAATCCTGCTTCAGGGACTCGGCGAAGCCCGCCAGCACCTCGGGTGCCAGGCCGTAGGGCCAATCGGGCCGGCTGACGAAGGTCGGGCTGCTGCCCACCAGCACCAGCTTCGCCACCTTGTCCGGATGCCGCGCCGCCAGGGCCAGGGCCACCATGCCGCCCAGCGACCAGCCGACGAGCTGGACGGGCGCTTCGATGGTGTCCGCCACCGCTTCGGCCAGGGTTTCCGCCGTGTAAGGCGAAACCGAGGGCGTATCGCCATAGCCGGGCAGCTCCGGGCTGGCGCCGGCCAGGCCGCAACA